>DATCXA010000061.1:0-2085 GCA_036566085.1 Propionibacteriaceae bacterium | reverse complement strand
TGGCGTCGCTGATGGTGTTTGGGGTTGGTGCCGTTCGGATCGACGACGTCCGCGCCAATAGTCGGCATACGGGGGGGTGACGCCCGCGCTCGGTCTTTCTCGAGCACGGGACGTTTCCGCCAACGACTGGTGGAACTACCTGCTTAGATACTGATCTGGTCTGGCGTCGAGGCCGGTCGGGAAGCCGGTTTCGCCGGTCTGGCCGGTTTGGCTGGCTTGGCCGGCTTGGTTTCGACATCTACCGCGGAGACTTTCGTCAGCGTTTCCTTGAACAGTCGGCCCGCGCCGCCCATGGTCCACTGCCCGGTCAACCGCCCTTCGGTCGCCAATGAATACACCACAATGGCCGGAGCGCCTCCGAAATAACTGACGGCCAGTACACCGTCCTGCTGGATGCCGACGCCCATCACCTGATCGTCGTTCTCCTGTGTCCAGCGCACCAGATATGTGTCCTGCCGTTTGACGATTTCCACGACGGCCGTATAAGGCGAGCCGTCGGGATTGGTGCCTTCGCAGGCGTAAACACCACTCAAATCGGAGCCAGGCGAGGGTTCGGCAATGGCCGATGCGGAGCCGAGCAGCACGAGTCCCAGGCAACTCGACAGGATCAATCTGGCCATCACGTTCCTCACTTTGGTCTCTCCGACCCGACGCAATTATTAACGTCAACCCGCAGAACTACACCGCTCTTGAGCAAGACGCGGGCCACCTCCCGTACGTTGCCCCGGGTCGCGACAACGATGGATGCGGCGCGGCCATGATCATCTGGCTGGGTGCGCCCCATGATAAACGGGTTTCGCCTGGAGGCAATTCCCGTTTTTCCTGAATCCGTATTGGATCAATATTCGTCCCGTCCTCACTCCTCTCGCCACTCAGGTACGCGTTCGAGAAATTCCTGGTTGCCAAGCTCGCGACAGAGGTCCGTCAACTCCGCGCGTCGCGCCCCGCGCCAGCGCAGATCGTCCAGTGCCTCTGGGAGCGGTGCATCCGTTCGCAGTGTTGCGAGCTGGCGGTACAAGTACGCCTCGTCGCGGTGATTGCGCAGGCTGGTCGCGAGTGTTGACGCGCCACGTACGACCAGCCCCCAATCTCGCTCGTGATCGGGGATCGCTTCCAGATGTCCATAGCGCGTGAGGACGGCGGCCGCCGACTTGGCGCCCCAGCGCGCAATGCCAGGGTACCCGTCCGAACTGTCGCCCACGAGTGCAAGCCAATCGGGAATCGACGCAGGCGGCACACCGTACTTCTCAATCACTGCCATCTCGTCGATCAGCTTGCGGCGCATGCGGTCCACGCAGACGATCCGCGAATCGCGTACGCACTGCGCCATGTCCTTGTCGGGTGTGCAAATCACGATCTGCTCGACCTCCGTCTCATCCGCCCAGCGTGCGGCTGCGGTGGCCAGCGCGTCATCGGCTTCGAACTCGACCATCGGCCATGTGATCAGCCCGAGGGCGTGTGTGGCGCGCTCGGCGATCTCGAATTGCGCGAGCAAATCCTCAGGCACGCCTTCGCTGCTTTTGTAGCCGGCAAACAGCTCGTTGCGGAACGACTCGATGACGTGATCGAACGCGCAGGCGACGTGGGTTACTCTGTCCTCGCGGAGGAGCGACAGCATGGACCAGAGGATCCCACGAGTTGCGCCGACCTCGAGGCCGTTCACCCCGGTCGCCTTCGGCGCGCCGAAATAGGCGCGGAACAGTTCGTAAGTACCGTCAACCAGATGAATGCGCACGGTTGTTCGGATCTTATGAGGAAAGTGCTGGTCGTTTTTGCCGCATGCGTGATGCTGGCCGGTTGTAGCGCTCGCCGGCCTGCGCCGGTCCCGACGCCGACTGCGGCGTCATCCGCCGACGATGACGAGCGGCTCATTCGCCACGGCTGTTATCGCTGTCTCGAAGAGGCATTCGCCGACGCCGAAACGCGCGGTGCGGGGAGGCAGGCCTTCGAGGCCGCGGCGCTGCTCGTCCTGCGCTCGAAAGAACTGGGACTGCCAACCGAGCCCTGGCTCGGACACGCACGATCGCGTGCGGCTGCCGACCCGTCACTCACCCCGTATCTGACGATGATCGAGGCGGTTCCACC
>DATCXA010000058.1:0-3106 GCA_036566085.1 Propionibacteriaceae bacterium | reverse complement strand
GACCCGCCGCCGGTCGAGGGGACCGGCGAACCAGAGGTACAACACCCAGGCGGCCGCCACCATCACCGCCGTCGAAGCGAACGTCCAGGCAACCAGCAGGAGGGGAGTCTGGAAGAAGAGGTTGGGCAGTCTCAGAGCCAGCAGCCACACCATGAGCGACGCGAAGATCAGGCGCGCCGCGACCGCCGCGGTGCGCTGCCAGAGCAGGCCGATACCGGCTGCCAGGGAGACGAAGGCGCAGAGATACGCCAGTGCCTCGCGCGCGGGCACCCATTGGGGCACGGGCTGCCAGACCGGGACGAAATCGCCTTTGCTGAGGCCCATGGCTCCGAGCCAGATCATGACCGCAGCAAACAAGGCGTGCCCCGTGCTGGCGATCCGGATCGCCCCGCCCTCGGCGCTACTCGAGTTCACTGAGCACCTGGCTCATGCGTCGCCCCTCCCGCCGAACGGACCGGCCTCCACGGTGGATGCCCCGCTGGTCGCTCGGGCAAATCACTGCTGCCATCCTCCGAGGGATAGACCTCGCGCAGGCTCAGCCGGCCGCTTCCGCGCCGCACGATACTCATACAAGCTGGCGACGGCAAATACAGTGATTGCTCCCAGAAACGACAGCCAGGGATGCCGGCCGATTGGCAGGTACGATGCGCGTCGCAGCCGGCCGAGTCGCGAATTCGGCGGCCAGCACGCTATCGCTGCCTGGCGCCAGGAAGGGACTTAGCCGCCAACGGTATCGAGGTGCCATCCAGTATGTATCCAGCGACCTCTACGACGGACGAATACTTCGGTGCCGCGGCCGGTGGTCTCCTGTAGGGCACCCGCACCGTCAACGAGCACCAATCGAAAAGTGGAATAGAGGATCACCACGTCGCCATAGCCTTGAAAGACGTTTCGTGGAAACTCAAGAGACTTGATCCGCTGGCCACCTCTCGCAAACGCGCCCATTTGCGCCAAGGTCACCTCGCGATCGCCCCAAGGGCCGCCGTCCCAGCCAAGTGCGATGAGTTCATCCGGCACGATGCGCTGAAAGCCTTGCTGATCGTTGCTAAACCATGTTCGCCATGCCGCCTCGCGAAGCGTGAGCAGTTCGGCGCGTGTCGCGGCGTCCGGCTGTGGCCCGTAGTCTTGAGCGGGGAGAGACGACGCAGCCACGGAAAGCACAATGGCGACACCGATACCAACGGTACCCATGAGCATCCTCGTCGAGAAGTACGTAAAACAAATGACACTCCGGAATGCGCGCCGGTGATCCCAAGCCGGCAGCTCGGCTGAGTCTCGCAGGCTACTGGACCGCGCTTCTGCGGGGGCGCGCCACTGGATTCTAACACCGAAGACCAGACCCTGGCCGCGCCGGGCATCAGCACGCGTTGGTTAAGCTGCTGCGGATGCCTGGAAGAACTGTGTCATGTCCAGCGCAAAGTGTACCATCCAGAACCACCACACGTCCCTCGACCGGTGTAGCACGGCTAACGCCAACACCCCCAGGCCGGCATCCCCCAATAGGGCTGCAAGGTCCCTCGGAGCGGCGCCCTGCTCCAGGAGGCCCGGGATATGCCCGGCGGCAAACAGGGTCGCTACGACCAGAAGGGTGGCGCGAAGGCCAAGTGCTGCTCGAAAGCGGACAAAGAGCACGGCGATACTGACATCCTCGAGCAGCACCTGCACTAGGTACGATACATGCCCCGGCTGGTAGGTGTGCGCGACGAGCTCCGGCCACGCCTCGAGCCCCGTCCGGACCAATGCATAGAGAAGGAGCCCCAGGACGGCGAGTACAACACCGACCCCGACCCGGGATAGGACGCGCTGGGTCGGTACCCATGCGGTATCCAGTCCCTGGCGGCGCAGCGCAAGCAAGAGAAGCACCGGGCAATAGATGAGAAGCTGATTGACCGCATCCAAAGCCGGTCGATGGCGGCTGGTCGCGGGCAGGAGCCAACCATTCGAGTATAGGATTCCGATTCCAATGACGGCGGCCACGGCAAGGAGGGCCCAGGCCACCTCGCGCCAAGGCGACACAAACACCGGGTCGGGCAGAGGGCGCCAGAGCTGTCCAGTCCGCGAACGGAGGACGAGCCATGCCAGCAACGCGCCGAGATAGGCAACGAGCAAACCGACGTGGTGAGTAACGGTCATGGTGAAGGTGCCGAGGGGTGGCGACTGGGTTCAGGGGATCGCGCGTTGTCCTGCCGGAGTGTCAGCCAACGCCTGGCTCGGCCGCGGTTGGTAGCCCCGGTGACCTCCCGGGTTTCCCACGTGGGCATGCCCTCAAGAGGCCCCCAGACCCTTCAGCCCATCGACCACTTTCGGGTTTACGACGTTGATCGGGCTCCCCGCCGCGTAGGCAATGACCTGATCGAAGATATCCGCAAACTGGATCTCGTACTCGTCTCGCGTCACATAGCCGATATGCGGTGTGCACACAATGTTGTCCATTGTCAGCAGGGGGTGGTGAGGGTCGCGCAGCGGTTCCTCTTCGTAAACGTCCAGTGCCGCCATGCCGGGCCGCCCCCCACGCAAGGCATCGACAAGGGCACCCGGCTCAATCAACGCTGCCCGGCTGGTGTTGACCAGCAAGGCAGTGGGTTTCATGCACGCCAAATCCTCTCTGCTGACGATCCCCCGCGTTTCCTGGACCAGTCGCATGTGCAGGGACATCACGTCGCATGATTCGAAGAACGCGCGCTTGCTCTGCGCTACCGCGTAGCCATCGCTGCGCGCGCGCTGCCGCGACGACTCGCGTGCCCACACCAGAACGTTCATCCCGAAGGCCTTCCCATAGCCTGCCACCGTCGTGCCAATCCGTCCGTATCCGTAGACTCCCAGGGTCTTATCCCGGAGAGTGCTGCCGACCCCGATCTGCCACGTGCCGGTGCGAAGCGCGAACACCTGCTGGGGAATCTGACGCATTGCAGCAATGATCAAGCCCCAGGTGAGTTCGGCTGCGGCATAAGATGGCGTGCCGGCATGCTGATCGGACGATACGATGACCCCGCGGCGGGTGCAGGCGTCGATGTCGATGTGAGGGTAGACGCTGCGCTGACTGATGAGCCGCAACGCGTCGAGGCGTTGGAGCAACGGCTCCCGGATGTGCGTCCGCTCGCGGATC
>DATCXA010000048.1:0-3628 GCA_036566085.1 Propionibacteriaceae bacterium | reverse complement strand
GACCATAACAGCCAGCACCACGACTCCGGTGCCCAATGGGCAGCCAGTGACGAAGCTGCTGACCATCGTGGAGGAAAACCATTCGTTGGAGCAGATGAAGACTGGGATGCCCTTCCTCTATTCGCTGGCCCAGCGGTTCGCCTACGCCAATAACTACGTCGCCATCAGGCATCCGTCGCTGCCGAACTACCTCGCCATCGCCGGCGGTGACACGTTCGGGGTCAGCGACGACGCAGGTCCGGCCTCGCACCCGCTCAGTGGTCAGTCCGTCTTCGGCCAAGCGATCGCTCACGGCCGGACGGCCGGTGTCTACGCAGAGTCAATGCCGGGGAACTGTGCCCAGTCAAGCAGCGCCGGGTACGTCGTCAAGCACAACCCTTGGCCGTACTTCGTGGACGAGCGGGCACTCTGCAACGCCTTCGACATCCCCGAGACAGGATTCGGTGCGGCGGTTGGCGCCAATGCATTGCCCAATGCCGGGATGCTGATTCCGAACCTGTGCAACGACGCCCATGACTGCAGCCTGGGCACAGCCGACAGCTGGCTGAAGAACCGGCTGCCCAACATCCTCGCGTCATCGGACTTCACGAGCGGCAAGCTGGCAGTCGTCGTCACGGCAGATGAGGACGACAGCTCTAGCGGCAACAAGGTGCTAACTGTGGTCCTGCATGCAAGCCTTGACGGCTCGCACAAGGTGGTCTCGACCCCGCTGACCCACTACTCGCTGTCCCGGTTCTATTCGCAGACAAATGGGGGATCCCCGTTGAGGAAGGCAGCAGCCGCTGCTGACATGGCCGAAGCGTTCGGTCTCACAGTCGGTCTGGCCAGCCCGTAAACGCCGGCAATTAATCCGATTTCTCATTGTTCATTCCATATTTGTCTAGATACGTTACGAATTACTGTCTCCCCGTAATTCGCGTACGAGTACGGAACCGGAGAAGGGGAAGCTTTGAAATCTCGTAACGTTCGAAAGCATCGTCGCCGTCAATTAGTTGCGCTCCTCATAGCGTCGTTTACTTCGAGCACAATCAGTTACGGACTTATCGATCAGGCTTCGGCAAGCACCGTTTCGGCCAAAGTGATCGAGGACTCATCGACGTTGTCAAGCAGTCCGAATACCGTCCAGGATCCTAATGACACCTCGCTGCATATCGACGGCGTTCCAAAGCGACGTACATACATCAAATTCTCTATTTCAGGTGTCAACGGGACGGTGAGCTCAGCCAAGCTCGGTCTTTACGCGAGAACTATGACGTCGGCCGGATACGACGTCTACGCGGTGAGCTCCTCCTGGTCGGCACGCACCCTGACGTTTGGCAACCAGCCCGCGCTCGGCAGGAAGTTGGGTACGGTAGGCGCGTTCGAGGGCCACACCGCAACATCGGTATCCCTGCCAAATTTCGTTACCGGTGACGGCATATACAGTGTCGCCGTTGTAGCGCGCGACGGACGTCACGTCCGCTTCCAGAGCATGGAGGCGACTAACAAGCCGTCACTAGCGATCACATACTCCGCGACGACAGCACCATCAACAAATCACTCGGGCCCGGTTCGTGCTACCTTCTACTATCCGTGGTTTCCACAGGCATGGAACCAACAAGGATACAACCCATTCACGAATTACCACCCATCGCTTGGGTACTACTCCTCCGCGAATTTGACGACCGTGCAACGACATATCGCGGCGATGCAGTACGCACATCTCGACGCAGGAATCTTGTCGTGGTGGGGACGGGGCGACTACACGGACAGCAACTCTGCTGTGGCATTCCAAGCGGCCGTAGGCACGGGCTTCAAATGGACCATCTACTATGAGAAGGAAAGCACCGGCAATCCGACCGTAGAGCAGATTTCATCTGATCTTGCGTATCTCAAAAGCAAATACGCCGGAAACACCACATACCTCAAGTCGAACGGTAAGCCCGTGATCTTCGTATACGCTGACGACAACGACAGATGCGGAATGGCGGACCGTTGGATGCAAGCCGGCGACAGCGAAGGTTTCGCCGTTGTCCTCAAAGTGTTTACGGGATACCTGAACTGCTCAAGCCAGCCAGCCGGATGGCATCAGTACGCACCCGCAATGGCAACCGACTCACAAGCGGGCAAATCATTCGCCATCTCGCCCGGCTTTTACAAGAAAGGCGAGTCAGCTCCCCGCCTCACACGTGATCGCACTCGCTGGACAAACAACATCAAGTCCATGGTCGCCTCGAACGCACCATGGCAGCTGGTGACGACGTTCAACGAGTGGGGCGAAGGGACTTCGGTGGAGTCCGCGGAAGAGTGGGCATCGCCGAGTCCATATGGCGCCTACATCGAAGCCCTCCACAACAACATTCCGGCCCTCACCAACACGTGAGTAGAACGCAACGTCGATAGTGATCACGTGTCAACAACAACCCCACTTGATCCGCTCGCCCTGCCGCTCACTGGCCGCTTACAGCTCAGGTCGGGCGAGGGCTGCTGAGCTTGTGCTATCGACACGCGCCAGAGTGCCCGAGGTGGCAGGCGCTCGAGCTCGGGCTCGGCTTGGCCAACGCCATGCCGTGCCGCACCGGAGGCGCATGACACCAGACATAATGCTGCAATAGGTTCGGCCCGTCGCCCCCGGCGTACTCGTGAACGTCGCCGACGCACTCATCCCACACTCTCCCCCACACTTTCGGGCCCGGCGATCGCTAGACGATCGAAGCCGATGTGTGTCCAGGCGCGGTCTCACCAGGCGAGACCGCCGGGGGATGCTACCCAGCCAAAGCCCTCCGATACCAGCCGCAGAGAAACAGCAGGTTGGGGGTTCGAGTCCCCTCGCCAGCTCTCTGAACACCAGCTCTGACAACGGCCTTGTGATGGGCGGCACGCGACGGCTGGCCTGGAAGTGGATTGCCGCAGCTCATGACCCGCCAGCGTGTCAGTGGAGGCCACCCACCCGAGGGTTTCAGGACGGCACCACGGTGTACGGCGTGGCCTGGGGTAGCCAGCCCTGGGACTCAGCGGGTTGTCATAATCGAGCGAAGACCGGGAGGAGCCCCCTCATGCCTGTGCTGCCCAACATCGTCCTCGTACACGGCGCCTGGGCCAACGGCTCCAGTTGGAACGCGGTCATTGAGCAGTTGCAGGCCGACGGGTACCGCGTCACCGCACCCGCGTTCTCGCTGACCAGGCTGGCCGATGACGTCGACCGGCTGCGCCAGATCCTGGTCCGCCAGAACGGGCCAACCCTTGTTGCCGGACACTCCTACGGCGGCCAGATCATCACCGCGCTCGGCACCGACACGCCCAACGTCGTTGGTCTGGTCATCACGACGGCCGCCGAGGCCGTGGCGGCCGCAACCTCAGCGCTCATCTGACCCTCACGTGGAGGACGCCGTGAGTGCATCCACCGCCGGGAGTGGCGGCCCGATCGTGGTGGCCGGGGCGGGCTACGCCGGGTTGCACGTCGCCTTGCGCCTGACGGCCAGGCTGCGCAACAACCCCGCGGTGCAGCTGACCCTGGTCGACCGGCACGACTATCACCAGGCGCTCACCGAGCTCCCCCGAGTCGCCGCCGGCACCCGCGCGGCCGACGCGGTGCGGATCCCGCTCCAGGATTTGCTGGCTGAGCGAGTCCGCTTCGTCCAGTCGGAGA
>DATCXA010000041.1:0-2178 GCA_036566085.1 Propionibacteriaceae bacterium | reverse complement strand
CGCGTTGATGAAGATGTCGGCGTCTAGGTCTTGGTACGCCGCAAGTGGCAGATCGACATCAGCCCATTGCTCGCGCGCCTTGGTCTGCTCGGGGTCACGCGTACCGATCGTTATCTGGTGGCCTGCAGCGCTGAGGGCCTTGGCGAGGGCCGGTCCGACTGCACCCGTTCCGAGAATGGCAATGTGCATGGAGACATCATGACAACTCGCCGAATAGAGGGAGTGGGGACAAAGGTAGGCCGTTCATTGGTCGTGGGTAGATTCGTCAGCGATGCTCTTTGATCTTCATCAAGAAAGCTGCCCCATGATCTTTCTCAAGCAATTCGACGAGCTAGGCCGCGGCGACATCGATCGAGCTGGCGGCAAAGGTGCCAACCTGGGCGAGCTGACCCGCGCCGGCTTGCCAGTCCCGCCGGGTTTTGTGATTGTCACCGACGCCTACTGCGCATATGTGGCGGAACATCAATTAGCGGAAAAGATCGCCGCGCTGGCCGCGCCGACGGATGACCCTGCCGGATACGAGTCTGCCTCCGAGCAGATCCGCGCCCTTTTTGTCGATGAGGTCTCCGATGACCTGCGGGCCCAGGTCGCTGAGGCGTACGCGACCCTCGGCGAGGATGTACCGGTCGCCGTCCGCTCCTCAGCGACCGCGGAAGATCTTCCCGAGGCGAGCTTCGCGGGCCAGCAGGACACCTACCTCAACGTGCGCGGGCTTGCGGATCTGCTGGCTGCCGTCCGTGATTGCTGGGCATCGCTCTGGACGGCGCGCGCCATGGCGTATCGGGCACGTCAGGGCATCGACCCGTCGACGGTGACCCTGGCTGTGGTCGTTCAGCAGCTGGTCGATGCCGAGGCCGCCGGGGTGATGTTCACCGCCAATCCGAGCACTGGACGTCGCGAGGAGGCGGTGATCAGCTCCGCTTGGGGCCTCGGCGAGTCCGTCGTCAGCGGATCGGTGAACACCGACAACATCGTGGTGCACAAGCCAGACGGCAAAGTAGTTTCCAGCGAAACGGCCGACAAGGCTGTGATGACCGTGCGCGCCGAGCGACGTACCGAAGAACGCGAGGTGTCGGGGGAGCAGCGCACCCGCCCGGTGCTCACCGAGGCTGACGCTGTTGAGCTCGCCAATTACGGCATTCGCATTGAGGAACACTTCGGCGCACCGCAAGACATTGAATGGGCGCGAGCCGACGGCCGGTTCTGGATCGTGCAGGCTCGGCCCATCACCGCGCTCCCTGAGCCCGAGGCACCCGCGCCGACGGATTGGACTGTGCCGGAGCCCACCGCCATGTACGTCCGAGCCAGCATTGTGGAACAGCTGCCTGACCCGCTCTCCCCGCTGTTCGCCGACATGATCGACGGCGCGGTCACCCGCTCACTGCAGGCCCTGTTCCGAGAATTGCTGAACGAGGACTTGATCAAGGACGACGATGTGGGGCTGCCCACGGTCAACGGCTACGCCTACTACCGGTACGGCCGATCCGGAATGGCCCGGCTGATGTGGAAGAGTCCGAAGGCTTTTCGGGTGTTCCTCGGAAGCGGCGCGCTGAGCGTCCAGGCTCGCTGGCGTACGTACTCGCATCCGCGCTATCGCCGGATCGTCAACGACTGGACCGCCCGCAATCTCAGTGAGCTCAGCACCGATGAGTTGCTTGCTGGCGTTGAGGAGCTGGTGGATGCGGCCGCCGAGTATTACACCGCGGTACAGACGATCATTCCGGCGGCGTACGCAAGCGAGATGTTCTTGACCCCGTTCTACGAGGCAGTAGTCCGTACCAAGGACGATCAGCCCGCTCAGGTGTTCGTGCTCGGCTTTGACAGCGAGCCCATCAGAGCCGAGAAGTCCCTTTACGACCTCGCGAACTGGACCCGCAGTCATCCGGAGTTGACAGAGTCGCTGTTCGCCTTGCCGCCGCATGAATTTCTGGAGCGGGCGGCCACCTCCGACGATCCGGCCTGGCATGAGTGGCACACCCGATTCCAGGCTCACCTCAGCGCGTACGGGCACATGGTTTACAACCTTGACTTCATGAATCCGGTGCCGGCTGATGATCCGGTTCCGCTGCTGGAGACCTTGAGGTTCTTCGTAAGCGGGAAGGGCGTCGACCCGTACGAGAGGCAGCGCCGCTTCGCGACCCGCCGGGAGGACGCGACGGCTGTAGTGCTGGCGCGGCT
>DATCXA010000039.1:0-4485 GCA_036566085.1 Propionibacteriaceae bacterium | reverse complement strand
GCGGAGCATCGCGTCTCGAAAGCGGATGAAGACCGGCTGAGCGGCACTCAGCGCCATGTCCCGCAAGTTCGCACGCAACAACTGCCGGTGCTTCAGTTCGGTGTCGAGCACGCCCTCGATGATCAGCCAGCGTGCTTGCGCCGAGGATCTGGCTACTCTCTCCATGACCGGACGCACTTCGACTGGGCCGCCTCGAGTCACCTGGGGAAGCTAGACGAGGTTGCCTCGCAAGCCGACTACCAATACCTTCCGACCGGTCGAACCTGATTGCGCCGCCCAGACGCGCCGGCCAAGGCGTGCTACTCGGCGCGGGAGTGCACCCTGAAGTGTCGGCTCGTACTGTAGAGGGGTCGACGGGGGTGGCTTGCTGATCGCCCTGCCGGATGCCCCGGTGTTGCGCCCCGGTCGCCGCGCGTTGCTCCAATCGCAAGGCCCCAGGCGTGAAACATCCCCATGAGTAGGGCACCCAAGGCGCCGGAGGCCAGTGCCCATAGAGGGAAGCGCTCGGGATGTGCCCAGTACACCAGCAACGCTGTCACGACGAATCCGGCCCAGCCCGCGACCAGGTTGGAGACTGGTGAACCTCCGAAGACGTTCGGATAAGTCTCTTTAGTGATGCCCTTCACGAAGTGAGGGGTGGAGTTGGCGCCCATCGCTCCGGCGAGGAGGCTAAGCAAAATGGTTTGCCACATGAGTGCTCTCTTCGGCTAATAGCGGGGTTGCGGCAGGCGGCGCCTTCTCGTGGCCTGCCGACCTGATCCTTAATGCACGCGTCGGCGATTGGTCCGGTGGTGCAAAGGGACAGGCGGCCATAGGACCTACAATCGGAGTCGCGACTCCGACTAGAAGGATACGGACTGATTACTCCGCTTGTCAACGGAGCTCGGGCGGGCCGACCGCGGTGAGCCCACCCCCGACCGCCCCAGCCGAACCGAGTGGCCCCCGGGCCGTAAAGCCGTTGCGCGTCGATGCCCGGCGCAACCGCGCACGGGTCCTTGACGCGGCCGAGGCCGTCTTCGCCGCCAAGGGCACGGCAGCATCCACCGAAGAGATCGCCCGGCAGGCTGGCGTTGGGATCGGCACCGTCTTCCGGCACTATCCCACCAAGGAGGCGCTGCTAGAGGCGGTCCTCGCCGACCGTCTGCGACAGCTGGCTGACGAGGTGGACGCCCTGGCTAGCGCCGAGGACCCCAGCGAGGCACTGGCTTCGCTCTTCACCCGCGCGGTCGATCGGGCGTCAACCAAGCTGGCCTTGGTCGACACGCTGACGGCCGCCGGCGTCGAGGTGACCAAGCACGCCACCTCCTCCCAGGTCGGGCAGCGGCTGCTCGGAGCGCTCGGCACGCTGCTGACCCGCGCGCAGCAGTCCGGCAGCGTGCGAGACGACATCGGGGTCACCGAGCTGATCG
The DNA here is from genome assembly GCA_036566085.1 of Propionibacteriaceae bacterium. GTDB lineage: Bacteria > Actinomycetota > Actinomycetes > Propionibacteriales > Propionibacteriaceae > Microlunatus. The sequence goes on along the minus strand of DATCXA010000039.1, from coordinate 3,076 downwards.
CGCTGCTGGTCGGAACATCCCGGGCGGTGGAACAGGCCAGCTGGGACCCCCTGGCGCAGGCCCGGATCCTGGCAGTCGTCCTCGACGGGCTCCGTGCTGCCCGACACCGCTAACCCGCGCCGATCGCTACTTCAGTCCAGGCCAGACCGTTCTCCTTGTCTATATGCATTCGGGGTTGCGCCTGCCTGGCTGCTAGACCGAGCCGGAACCAATATGGTGTTTCAGCTCGCGTCCTGCCGCCACGAACGCAGCTCCATGATCATCAGCTTGAGCAAGGGCTACCGCCGAATGTGGCCACGTCCTCGGCGACGAGGTGCTCGCTACCGCCATCCTCGACCGCTTCCTCCCACCACTGCGAGCCATCACCCCCAACGGCCCCAGCTACCTCCTCAAGACCGCCTCACCTTCGTCGCCGCAGGAGGTGAACTCATGCCACGATCAATCCCGCCGAAACCTCCACGTGAGGTCGTACGCGACCGACACGTGAGGTCGTACCCCCCGACAAGTGCTCTCAGAACCTCGGCGCCGCCGAGCTCCGGGACCGTTGTACCGATCCAGCCTGGCGCTGAAATGCCCGTCGCATGATGGCGCGCGAAGATCCCGAGACCTAACGAAGCCAGGAAAGACGGCCGAAAGCGGATACCCGCAGGTGCGTGCTCGACCCGCAGGCTTGCCGTGGCACCCGCCAGACCTGACCTTGCGGTGCAAGCTACGATTTTAGCCTCATTTTGCTTCAAATTTCACAACTAATATTAGTTTCCGTATTTATTGTTTATCTATCTGCGGCCGCTCAGCAATATATCTCAAGATCGAATTCGCCGATATATCCCAATTGTGAGATGCATGGCGACAAATACGCACAAATCCAACAAATAGAATGTAGCCGACTACCACACCAACTGTATTGAATATCACATCATTGATGTCGGCAATCCGGAAAGTAATCTTTGCCATGAATCCCGTTATCAGCTGCAGAAACTCGATAACGATACCAAAGAGCGCGCCAATAACAACTATCTTCTTCATGCGAAAATTCGTAATGAACGGCAGTCCAAAGCCGAAAGGAATCAGAAGCAGAATGTTTAGAAGCGAGGTCTTCAGATCCTGAGGAGTGAGTGTGATGAGCGGAATAAGATTCAAGCTTTTCCCAGCAGTCTGTCCATTCAAGATAAGGCCCGGCGCAAAATACTTTAGGAGAAGTAGAGATTGAAATTGGATTAGTGTGTAATCCAGGACCTTGAAAAGGTAGACGTAGAATATGGTAAAGAATATCAAATATACTAGGCTTTTCTTTTTCTTCAACAGAAGAAGCGTAACAATACCGATCCATATCAAACCAAAAAGGAGTACAGTCAATATATCAAAAAACATTGCAAATCCCATAGCGCTTCAATTTTAAAATCCATCTTCTTTTCTTGCGGCAATAGCCCGCCCAGCACAGCGTGTCAAGATTCAGAGCACAACTCGAGAAGGGCCCGGCAGGTGTTGCGACCACCCGCCGGGCCTGGAATCCCAACTGATAGGAGCAGTGAGATCCCGTGCCAAACACAAGCACGCTCGCGCCCGGATCGGTAGGCCCGCGCTGCGATCTTCTCAGAGGCGAACTAGTCGAACCCAACCGGTGGCCGGCCGCGATCATCATCTTTGCGCATGCCGACTCGTAGCGACGGCTGCGTGCTGCCTAGCACGGTCCCCCGCAGGAGGTATGTACCGAGACCCACCAAGATAAAGGCCGCACGAGCAAGCGAGCGACCCACTCGGGCGCTTGGCGATCTTGCCGCGCTCGGGATGCTCCCACACTGCGCCGGCGCCCCAGCACGGGCTGGAGGTGGCTCTCTCAGAATGCTGAAGATCGCGCCCAGGCGCTCAAGCTGTGCAGCGGCCGCCCAGTCAACCGGCTGTGTGGTGGCGCCGCATCGGTCGGGCGTGAGCAGTTCGAGGTCTGGTGTGGTGTTGATCGAAATCGAGCGAGCGGCAAAGTAGGCCGACCCACTACTCACCCGATCCACATCGGATCGGCGGCGACGGGACGGCGGCATGACTTCGCGTCTGATCGGCCGCCTCCCGTGCCTCTCGGCCGTCACCGGTTGGCGCACATAATTACGGTCAACGGCAACGGAGTACTCCGCTGGCGCATCCGCTGCAGCGATCCCGAGACGGCACAGCAGGTGCCTGCCGTTCGACTCCGTCCAAGATCGACAACAGGAGCCTTGTCGGCCGCTGTCTGCCGCTCCCCGATCTTGGCGGAGACGTGTTGCGCACGGCGGCCGGGCTGGTCAAGGCGTTCACGACCGCTGACGTTGAAGCGATCAACGTCCTCGGCAAGCATGTCGAAGATCCGGTGCTGTAGCTGCTCAGTCTGTGCTTCCTGGTTAGGGATGGGTTAGCTCAGCCAGCCTCGGATGATCTTGGGGCGTACGCGGAGCGACTTTTCGATCGGCTCGCTTGGAGTGGGCAGTGGGCTACTGAGCGGCCGCTTCGAGCACTTCGATACGCCTCCCGGCGGATCCTACCGACAGGTCCTGGCGTACGCGGAGGCGTCGGACGCGCGGGAAGTCCGCCGTCGACTGCGGCGTGGTCGACGCCATGGCAGGTCACCCGTCGACGCCCGATCACGCGTTCCCTTACGGCACACCGCCCGTCTCAGATGGCCGACCCCGGGTTCTCGCAGTGATCGCAACATCCCTAGTCGGAGGTGTTGTGTGCGGTTCTCTTATCGGATGGTTCCTGAGGTCTATCAAGTGTTCTGGGCGGGCATGGCTGCTGGGGAGTTCATTAACGATGCTGCGATCGCGGCCGGCAGTTATCGCAAGCAAGGCACCCGCTGGTTGGCTGCGGCGGGAGGGGTCCGGCCTCGTCGAGGCCGGAACCTCAAGGGTCGGTGTTTGACGTTGACGCAGCGGGAAGAGATCGCGCTTGGTCGGGCCCGCGGCGAGTCCATTCGGACCATCGCGGCGCTCCTCGGCCGGTCGCCGTCGACGGTGTCGCGGGAGCTGCGTCGCAACGCCGCTGGCGACGGCGGCTATTGTCCCTTCGAGGCGCACCGACGGGCAACGACTCGCAGGGCTCGCGGTCA
>DATCXA010000750.1:0-6951 GCA_036566085.1 Propionibacteriaceae bacterium | reverse complement strand
CCTCCGCAGCCAGCCGCTCGGCACCGGCAACATCACCGGCCAGGCAGGCCGTCGCCGCTTGCTCGATCTTGTCCAATCCAGCCCGGGCAAGATCGTCAATTTTCGCGACCGGGGCTGGTTCCTGCGCCTTCAGGGCCAGGACCGCGGCGCTCAACCGGCGACATGGAGCAGAAGTTGGGCCAGCGCTGGTTATCCTCTTTTGCACAACCGGAACGAGTGCATTGTTGAGTTCAATTTGAGCCTTCTCACGGGCCTTGAACCATCTCTGCACATCCGCCCGGTTGCCAGGGGGCGGACCTGCAGCCTCCGCCTGAGGCTGCGAAGCGCTTCCCCCGGTCCTGATGTTTATCATGACCACTAGTAGGGCAATCGCTGTGATCAGGACTGCCACGTAACACGCCGTCTTGGCCGAGCGCGGCCAACGGATGCGCGGCTGATCTGTAGGGGTGATCGGGTCCATCTCGACAGTCCTGCAACGTTGGGAATTGGGTGGGTTCTTAGCGCCAGGAAGATCCAGTTCAAGCGTCGTGAGTCCGCTATGACCTAACGCTCCATGAAGCCCCAGAGGCGAGCCGAAGCTACAGTACATCACAAGACCGACGTTCTTGCTCACGCCGCACGAAATGACTGAGGCCAGATTTCGGCCGTCGTGGCCTGTCTGCCGTGCAGCCCGAGATCAGCCGCCTAAAGTGGGACATCGGCCCGCCGCCACCGCGAGAGTTTCGTTCTGCAGCCTGACTTCCACGTCGCCTGCGGTTGCTGCAGCTTGCGTCGCTAACGCGGGGTGCTTCCCGCGTCCGCTTCTCCCGCGGATGACGTGATCGTGGTTGAATCAAACACAGCGCCCGTGTCAGCGCGTCTAGCCTCCACCCGAAGTGCTGTGGGCGACACGGTCACTTTCGTGTACTGGTAGTAGCTGTCTTCCCTGAATGCGGTGTAAGCAGGCTGCGCCATTGAGAAAGTGTTAAAGCCGTTGCCGCCGCCACCAGTTACCAGATATGTCACTCCACCAGCCGTCGATTGAGCGCCATTAAGCATCGGGTGAGTTCGTTCATAGTTGTGACTGTTGCCCGAGACGACGAGATGGACCTTCTGCGCCTCGAACAATGGAACAAGATGCTTCCGTACGCCGACGTCGCTTGCGCCGGCGCTGGTCGAGCTGTACGGCGGTGCATGCGTCACGACGATCCGCCACTTGGCGTTCTGACTTGTCCGCAGATCCGCATCGGCGAAGGCATACTGTTTCGTCCCGGGGCCGTAAGGGACCTGGGTATCAAGAACCAGAATGTGCGCGTCGCCCCAGTCGTAGCTATACCAACTGTGGTTGCCGCCAGGCATTGGGAACGCATCCCACCACTGCCCGTCGCTGTAGTACTCCTTGTTGCCGTTCGCTGGGAAGAACGCCTGCTCCTTGATGGTGGGGCCGAAAGGCTTGAAGAAGCGTTGGTCAAAATCCGAGTACGTCCTCGCGAAGTCGGGGTCCGGAAGCCCGGATGACGGGTAGACGTTGTCACCTACAGTTTGGACGAAGTCGGTGCCAGCTGACTTGATGCTGGCAGCGTTTTGCGTCGCGCCGGGTCCTCCACCGCCGAAGTCGCCGATCATCGCAAAACTGAAGGTTTCTCCCGGCATCGCCGCTGTATGGAACGTGCCAGAAGCGGTGGCGCCAGCACTTGTGACCGCGTAGCGATAACCCGTACCGGGATGAAGGCCGGTAACGGAGACCTTGTGGTGGCGTATGGGGCCGGCAGGATCGTTCACCGTCTTTCCGCCGATAGTGAGCGATCCCGCCGTCGTCTCGTTCGTCCACCACGAGATCACTGCAGAGGAACCGGTCACCATTGATGAGAAGGGCCCGCGCGCGATCTTTGCAGTCCCCGCAGCCAGCGTCGTCGCGGACTTTGCAGGTGAAGCAAGAGAGAGAAGACCGTTGGAGTCTCTCGCTTTCACTGTGTACGAGTAAGAGGTGCTCGCAGACAGCCCGTTATCGGAATATCGCAAAGCTCCAGGCAGGTCGAGGGTCGCGACGACCGAGCCATTCCTAAGAACCTGGTAGCCGGAGACGTCAGTTGACGCAGATGCAGTCCACATCAGATCAATGCGGCTGTCCGAAAACGCCGTCGCTGCAGGACTGCTGGTCGGAGCTACTGGTGCTGTGATATCCGAACTGTTCAGGGTAGTGAGCTTTACCGTTCGCAAAGGCGACTTGTTGTTCGCCGCGTCGATCGCTTGAATCCCGAATTTGTAGGCAGTGCCGGTGGACAGCCGTGTAGCTGTGTACGACCCCGTTACGTCCAGCGACTCGATCAAGGTGAGCTCTGTGTCCGCAGCTGCGGCTGCCCCCCGATAGACCCGGTAGCCGACGACCCCCACGTTATCTCTGGACCTGGACCAGCCGAGGGCTGCAGAAGTGGTCGTCAAGTTGGAGACCGTAATCGGGCCCGGCTGGGTCGGTGAGGAGGTGTTAGCCGCGCACGCAGTCCCTAACACTCCTGCGAGAATCACACAGATAGCAGCGACTGCATGTAATGCCCGTTGCCTGATTCGCATGATCAACTTGCCCGATTGTGTAGCCGATTAAAGCTGGGACGTTGACAGGTCCCTATTGTTCATCCCTCACAGTCAGCCGCCGCAAAAGTGCCGCGCTTGTTTCGCCCGTCGTATGCTAAGGCCTGCTTCGCTGCGTCGGGCTAAAATCATCCGGCGTATTTGCAAAGGGCAATGCGAGCCGCGATAGCAGCTGCCGGAGAGTTGTCGACTCCGAAAGACCAGGGATGAGGAGCGATGGTCGCACCGCAGCCACGTCGAGCGGCCAATCCGGTTCCGAGACGGTTCAGCCATTCAGGTCCGCGACGTTTCATCCAAATGGCGCTGAGCGCCATCCTCGTTGTGGTGCTGGCCGGCGTGTTACTGGGCGCGGACCGGGGGGAGCCAGGGCTTGAGCGTCCGACGCCACTTGCCGACATTGGTTGGCCGGTGCGTGCGGCCTTTTACTACCCCTGGTACCCAGAAAGTGAGCATTGGGCCACGCGATACCAACCCAGCCTCGGAAAGTACGACAGCAGTAACCCACACATACTTGCGACCCACGTGGCACAAGCTCGGTACGCCGGCCTGGACGCTTTCATCTCGTCGTACTGGGGACCAAGCACCCCGACGGCTCATCGGCTGCCCCTATTACTGGACACCGCCGCTCAGCAGGACTTCCACGTTGCTGCCTATTACGAGCCGGAGTCCCTGCCGACCCCGCCCTCGAGTTCTGAGCTGGGACAGCACTTTGACTCGCTCTATCAGCTGGCTGCGCATCCAGCCTGGCTACGCGTGGCAGGAAAGCCCGTACTGTTCATCTACAACATTGAGCAGGAGGCATCCTGCCGTGCGGTGAGCCGACTCATGGCCGCCAATAAGGGCCGCTTCTACCTGAACGTCAAGGTATTTGACGGCTATCGCGACTGTCCCAATCAGCCTGATTCCTGGCATCAATATGTCCCTGCTGATCGTTACGACCAGCAGGGCAGCGACTCGGCCACCGTCTCTCCTGGGTTCTTCAAGTTCGATGAGCCGGTGCCACGGTTGGCTCGCGACCTGGAGCGGTTTCAGACGGACCTACGTCGCCAAGTTGCCTCCGGCGCTCGCTGGCAGCTTGTGACCAGCTTCAACGAGTGGGGCGAGGGAACCGCGGTTGAGCCGAGTCTGCAATGGCAGACTTCATCGGGCTACGGCAGCTACCTGGAAGCAATGCGGTCGGTGTATTCCTGAGGTGGGAATCCGGAATACCGCCTAATGGCATGAGGCATCTCCGCTATCAAGGACGTTGCCGTTCTGCGCCTCTATGAACTGCCATGAGAACGCTTCCGCGGCGAGTTGCATGCGCAGCACGCCGTTGCGCCCGGTAATCCTGACGGTACTAGTTGACTCAGGGTTGTGGAATTTGTAGTGGCTGGCCCCACCTGTTCCCACCACGAACTGGGTCACACCTTCTGAGTCGGCCTCTGCGTCGGCATTCATGGGTGTGAACCGTTCGTAGTCGTGGTCGTGCCCCGAAAGGACGACGTCGGCATGCGCCACGGCGAGGATCCGCCATAGTGCATCTTGGTCGATGGCGTTGCCGTGCGTTCCTGAGCTGAAGCGAGGCCTATGCCAGTAGGCGAGCACGCACTTACGTGGATGAGCCTTCAGATCCTGTCGGAGCCACGTAGCTTGAGGATCCGAATCGCTGCACCCGCCAATCTGCTGACACTCCGAATTCAGCGCGATCAGATGCCAGCCGCCGAGATCGTAGCTGTAATAGCCCTTGTCGACCTCGCCGGCGCGCCTGCCGAAGTAGGCGAAGTAACCGCGAGCGGCCGGCGTTCCGTATTCATGGTTCCCGGGCACCGGAAAGGTGATCTCACGATATTTACCCCAGCTGTTTGCGTACGATGCCTCAAAATCGGCCAGAGAACCGCCTGGGTACTGGTTGTCACCGAGGGCGAGGACCGCATCAGGCTGCACGGTTCCAAGGAGCTTGGCGGTGCTTTCCATGCCGCATGAATTGGGTCTATTGAACTCTTTGTCATTGCGCCTTCGGCCTGGCGGGCAAGCAATGTCACCGGCCGCGCCAATGATCACCGACCCCGAGTCACGCGCCGCCTGGGCCCCAATGTAAAGCGGCGTAGCGCCCGCATCGCGGGGCCGACGTGCATAGACCACGCCTACAGCGGTGAGAGAGACCAGCACGGCCAGGACCACAACGACAACCAAGATTCGCCATGGAGACCGCCGGGCCTGTCGCTTCGGACGCTCTGCCGTGGGAGCACGGGGATGGCGGACACGCGCATATATTGGCAGGGCTACCGCGAGGAGCAGCAGAGCCAGCAGCGCCGCCCCAACACTCAAAATGCCATCCTTTCCGGGATCATCGGAGTCCTCGATCGCGGGGGGCACTTGGACCGTGGGTCCACGGACAAGGCTAGTTAGTTCCTGGAGGGCGCTGCTTCCGTACCGCTCGCTTGGCTCCACATGCGTGTTCTCGCTGAACTCATTCCAGGAGATCAGACCCAGTGCATCAGGAGAGGATGAGACGGCCGCGTTGTACTCCATTCGCAACGTCTGACCATCGCGCCTCGGCACCTCCCTCGTGCCACCCACAAGCTGGGCGTCGAACCCGGGGGCGAAGGGCGCGATCCACAGACCTCCGGATTTGTGTACGGTCGCTGCCATGGCGTTCAGTCGTTCCTGGTAACGGCCGTTTGTCGCGGGATCGACCGAGGACCAGTAGTAGGCATTTCCGTCGAAGTATCGCGCCACTCGCCGGTACGCCTCAGGACTCTTCTCAGTGGCGAGCACCACGGCGGAACCCCGCAGCGGAGTCGTCACACGCTCGATCTCGGAGTCTGAAAATGCCCAGGTGCCCGACCAGATCAACAGGGGCTTCGCAAAGATGTCGAAGACCGGATCGGGGGCGTAGCGGCTCTTGAAGAGCTGCATGTCGTCTGCGATCCGTTGCACCGGAAGCGGTTTCCGGGAGAAGTCAAGCCCTTGGTAGATGACGGCGAGCTTGAAATCAGCAGCTCGCGCAACTCTGATAAGCGCCTCGAGTCGGCGGTTGTTGGTCGGAGTGCTCTTCCACGAGACAATGAAGCCGTTGATGCCGGCTGACTTGGCCTCAGAAATCTGCTTCTTCATGATCAACGTGTTATCGCTTGAATACCGTCCGGCGAGCGGATAGTCGATCTTGGCCCGATCCCAAGACTTGTGCGAGAACCACTGGTAGTAGTACGCGAGGACCGGGGCGCCATCCGCCGCCTCCTCAGGGAGTGCGGCGGACGCCATCGGTGTCAGGTGGCAAAGCGATAAAAGCAGGGCAAGACACCAAGCCACCAGCGATCGCTTCATGGTCGTCTGCCGCTCCTCCTGAGACAGGTTCGGCTGCTGGAGAGTGGATCCCTGCAAGGATGGCTGTCTCCGGGCGAATTCGTGTCACCGCTCGGACACGCGAATTCCGGCCCGTCACCACTCCGCCGCTGCGGTACGCCAACGATAGCCGACCGCAGCCCAAGCGACCTTGATGTGCGGGCCTCGTGGGACTTCCAGTGTCCTAAGATCAACCCGGGAACGTCATTGTCTTCGCCAGGCCGGAGTCGGTACGCGGCTTGGATAGCTGATGACCAGATGCGGTCAGCCCTTGATCACTAGCAGAATCATCGTGTGGGCCGGCGGGCGCTGTGTCGGGCTTCTCCACCTCGGCGGCAGCCGGGTCAATCCTTCTCCCGTCAACCCTCGCGGTGTCGGCGGCCCACGGTGGCAATGGCCAGGCGATCTCGCCCGCGAGGGCGTCTACCTTCTCCCCATCGACCATGTCTGCAGCCGCCGGACCAACCTTCTCGGTATCCACCTTCTCGCTGTCGGCAGCCGCCTGGTCAACCGCGCGTTCCGTCTGAATGTCCATCGAGTCGCTGGTGCCTGTGCCCCACGGCAGGTCGAGAATCGTGCCGAGCCAGGTGCGGATTTCGCCCGACTCGGGGTTCAGATCGCTGGTCCGTTCGAGCTGGCCGACTTCGCGCAGCGCCGCCTTACGCACGTCGTCGGGCAGCTGGGCCTCGTCGATTCGCGTCCGATAGTCCTGGGCGCCGTCGGGGTCATCCGCGGCAAGCTCCTTCTCCCCATCAACCTTCTCGGCGTCGATATCGCCATGGTCGGCTGCTTGTGGATTCACCATCTTTTGTGTGGATAGCTGCTGACTGCGCATCGCCACCTGAGAGATCCGCTGGGTCGGTATCTCATCGTCAACGGTTGAAGGCTCGGCAACTCCCGGGGCAGCCAGCTCTTTTGTGGATAACTGCTGTGTTGGGGTCTTCACCCGAGGGATCTTCCGTGTTGCCGGCAAGATGCGCGCTGGCCCGAATGGCCCGAACCGATCAGAGCGGCGAATAACAGGGCGCAGAGTAACAGGGCGGCCCCGCACGCGTA
>DATCXA010000740.1:0-7676 GCA_036566085.1 Propionibacteriaceae bacterium | reverse complement strand
TTCCTCGATTGGTTCTGCTGCCGGTTTTGGCGCCTCGGCGGACCCTCCCAGGAAGCCGAACAAAGGATGATCAGCCGCCCAATTGGCCATGCCGTCGCCGACATCTGAATTCGGAGGCGTAACAGTCGGCTCGTCTAATGTCTCGGGGCTGACCGGATCGGTTTGGTCGGCAGTCAGGTAGTAGCCCGCAACGAGCTCGGCAAAAGCGCGATCGATCGCGTCCCGGTCATCCTCACTCGGCAGTCCCATCGGCCTCCTTGGTGAGTCGGCGGAAGAACGCAACGCTACCGTCGAAGATATCCTCCGCGTCGTAGTCGAGGGTGGCTACATGGTAGCTGCGTTCCAGCTCGACGTAGCTCTGGTCGCTGGATCGTACGCCGGCCTTGATCAACCGAACCGACGACGGATCGACCACATGATCATCAATAGCCCGATAGACGAGCAGCGGCTGGTCAACGCGGCCGAGGTTTCGCCGTACGTCGGCCCAGAGGAAGGTTTGGGAGTACAGCGCGCGCAGCGGCAGTCTCTGGTAGCCCCATTCATCCTGGCCAGGCTTGGCAATGTCGTTGACGATTCCGCCGAGCGAAGGCAGCGCGAGCCTCAAGATCGGCAGGGCGCGCATCCGTGGATCGCTGATATTGATCACAGGATTGACTAGTGCCAAGCCAGATACCGAAGGGCCGTGCTGCTGGGCTAGCCGCAGGCACAGCGCAGCTCCCATCGACAAGCCGGCGAGAAACACCTGATCACACCGGGCCTGCAGGGTCGCAAACGCATCGTCGGCACAGTCGTACCAGTCGATCCACCTCGTCTGGTTTAGCTCCTGCCAGGTCGTGCCGTGGCCTGGCAGGCACGGCAGTAGGACACGGAATCCTGCAGCTTCCAAATGCTTAGCCCAGCCGATCATCGATTTCGCAGAGCCGGTGAAGCCGTGGCACAGCAGCACTCCTACCGACCCGCCGCCGCCCTCGTACGGTTGGGCATCGGGGTGTACGGACGTCGCGGCCGGAAGCGCAGGCTTGCGGCGCCGACCGCGGCGGCTGATCAAGCTTCTGGTCGGTGGCGTTGCGGGGGTCACGAGCGAATCGTGGCACGTCTGCGCGGGCAGATAAAGCCAAGGCATCCCCGCGTTGGCGAAGGCCTCACCACTAGGGTTGTTCCGCCCTACGATGGGGACAAAAGCGGAGGTCGGTCTTGCTCTACTGGGTGTTCAAATATGTGGCGTTTGCGCCACTGTGCCGGCTGCTTTTCAGACCCTCGGTGAGCGGCGCCGAGAACATTCCAAAGTCCGGCGGCGCGATTCTGGTCAGCAATCACATCTCCGCGGGCGACACGTTTCTGCTGCCTTCCATGATCAAGCGTCGGCTCACCTTTCCGGCCAAGGTCGAACTGTTCCACGGTCAAGGCATCCGTGGCCGAATTTTGGCCCGGTTCCTCAAGAGCGTCGGCCAGCTCCCCATGGACCGCTCCGGTGGCCGGGCCAGCGGCACCAGCATGGAAGGTGTGCTGGGGGTACTGCGTAGCGGATATCTGCTCGGCATCTATCCGGAGGGCACCCGCTCTCCAGATGGCCGTCTTTACAAGGGAAAGACCGGCGTAGCTCGGCTGGTTCTGCAAGCGGGTGTGCCGGTCGTCCCAGTAGCTATGATCGACACCGAGCTGGTGCCATCGCGGTTCTTCAAGATCCCGACGATGCGACGGCCGAAGATCAAAATCGGCAAGCCGATGGACTTCAGCGCGTACGCCGCAGCAGGCAATGATCGCGACGTGTTGCGATGGATCACGAACGAAATCATGAATGCCGTCATGGAGCTGTCTGGTCAGGAGTATGTCGACGTCTACGGCACCGTGGCCAAGACCGCACTCGAGGAAGGCAAGCAGCTCCCGGCAAGCGCTGGTCATCGACCAGGTGCTGGACGCGCGGTCCCGCCTATCCCCATCCGACCAGCTGCCCTCGACGTGCCACCGGTTTCGGACGTGAACGCGTGAGTAGGGGGCGAGACGACTCGCCGCCTGCTGGGAATGAAGTGACTTCGGACGGCAACGGCGACGCGCCCGCCAACCGCGGAGGGCGAGATGCCGCGAGCGATGATCTTGTTTCGGTGGACCGCCGGGGCAACGTTACAGTCGAGTCGGGTTCCGGTCCTGGCCGCGCGGTGTACTGGCTGTTGAAGAACGTGCTCCTTGGGCCCGTCATAACCAAGATCTTCAACCCGATTCAGGAAGGCGCGCAGCACGTTCCGGACGAGGGTGCAGCGATCATTGCGAGCAATCACCTGTCCTTTGCCGACTGGTTGTTCATGCCCCTTGGCTTAGATCGGCGAATTACCTTCGTCGCCAAATCCGACTACTTCACCAGAGCCGGCCTCAAGGGTTGGTTCCAGAAGCGATTCTTTGCAGGCACTGGGCAGGTGCCTATCGATCGATCAGGCGGGCGGGCGAGTGAAAGCGCGCTGCGAGCCGGACTGAAGGTCTTGCAGCGGGGCGAGTTGTTCGGCATCTATCCCGAGGGCACCCGCAGCCATGATGGGCGCCTTTACAAGGGACGGACCGGCGTTGCACGCTTGGCATTGCTATCCGGGGCGCCGGTGATTCCGTCGGCCATCATCGGCACAGACATCATTGCGCCGCCCGGCAAGGTCATCACCAAGATCGTCAGTCCGACCGTGAAGTTCGGAGAGCCCTTGGATTTCTCGCGTTATGAGGGCATGAGCGAAGATCGCTTCATTTTGCGTTCCATCACTGACGAGATCATGTACGCAATCATGGAGCTATCCGGCCAGGAGTACGTGGACATGTACGCACCTGCGGCGAAGGAGGCCGCGGCCCGGGAAGCCAAGGCGCACGAGGTCGACGAAGTCTCACCGCAGGCCTAGGCGGGCTGCGGCCCCCTGGGTTTGGGATGTCGGTCGGCCACAAGATTCTGAGAATCGCGATCCTAGAGATTCCGGATGAGACGCGCGACCAGCGCGTCGGGCTGGCTGAGGGCAAGCAGGTGGCCGCCGGGAAGCGGTTCGGCTTCAAGACCCAACCGTTCTTTGGCTAGGCGACGCTGGAACTCGTATGGGAAGAACCTGTCGTCACGCCCAGCGAGGACGGTGGTCGGGCCGTCTGGCCAGCGACTCAACTCAAAGCCAGTTTCGAAGAGCGAATCTACCGGCTCCGCGTCGCCCGATGACGTCAGCGCCGCAAGCACATCGGGCGTCAGGTCATGAAGGAAGTGCACCTGCGGATCAAAGCCTGCGTTGGGGTCGCGACCTTCCCGCCGGTCGTTGGCACGCATCGCTTCGGCCTGGCCGGTATTCGCCCACCACTCGCCCGCGGTCTCTCCGTGTGCCGGAATCATGGCGTTCAGCAGCACAAGTTCTGCTACCGGCAACCGGTCGCAGGTCAGCGGGGCGCTGAAGGCACCCATCGACTGCGCGACAAGGCTTATTTCCTCTGCCGAGCCCGCTGCTGCCACGATGGCGTCGGCATGATCAGCGAAGGTGGCACCTGGCCAGTTCGGTAAGGAAACGGCAACGCTGTTAAAGCCGGCCTGCTGGATGAGCGGCTCCACGAACTGCCAATATCCGGCATTACCGCCCGCGCCGGGAACCAGAATGAAGCTGCGTTGCACCACGGCTGCTATTCTCACCTGCTCGTCCAGCGGCCGATAACTCAGCTGCTGGCGCAAGGTCGACCGTCTACAGTGTCTGCGTGTCCCTGACCAGCCAGGTCCCTTCGCTGAAAGCACTACATGCGCTGCATCCGCTGCAGCAGCCCGGCTATTCCTCAACCCACGAAGTTGCTGAGGTGGTCGACAAGCTTCGCAAACTGCCACCGCTGGTCTTCGCTGCCGAGTGTGACAAGCTCCGCACCAAGATGGCCAGCGTGGCCGCCGGCGAGGCCTTCATGCTGCAAGGTGGCGACTGTGCCGAGACTTTTGCCGATGTCACGGCAGCCAACATTCAGGGCAAGCTTCGGACCCTGTTGTCCATGGCAGTGGTACTGACCTACGCCGCACAAGTGCCGATCGTGAAGGTCGGGCGGATGGCAGGTCAGTTCGCCAAGCCGCGCAGTTCCGCCACTGAAACCCGTGAGGGCGTCACTCTTCCGGCTTATCGGGGCGATGCGGTGAATGGCTTCGATTTCACCGCCGAGGCTCGTCAGCCTGATCCCCAGCGGCTGTTGGAGGTCTATCACGCCTCAGCTGCGACGCTGAATCTCACTCGGGCATTCGTGACCGGCGGATTCGCCCACCTGCGCAGCGTGCACAGCTGGAACGCCGACTTCGTCAAGAACTCGGCGGCAGGCGTGCAATACCAGAACCTGGCCAACGAGATCGATCGCGCCCTCGCCTTCATGGTGGCCTGCGGTATCGATGACGATGTGTTCCGAACTGTCGACTTCTACGCCAGCCACGAGGCGCTGATCTTGGAGTACGAGCACGCGCTAACCAGGATCGACTCCCGCACCGGCCAGCCGTACGACACGTCCGGGCATTTCTTGTGGGTTGGTGAGCGTACCCGGCAACTGCATGGCGCCCACGTGGAGCTTCTTCGGCATGTTCGCAATCCGCTCGGCGTCAAGCTCGGGCCGACGACTACCACGGACAACACCTTGGAATTGGCCGATCGCCTCGATCCTGATCATGAACCGGGACGGATCACCTTCATTACGCGGATGGGCGCCGGCAAGGTGCGGGAGGTGCTTCCGGAGATCGTGGCTAAGGTAACCGCCAGCGGTCGGCAGGCGGCCTGGGTCTGCGACCCGATGCACGGCAACACCTTCGAGGCGAGGAACGGTTACAAGACTCGGGCATTCTCCGATGTGATGGCCGAGCTCAACGGCTTCTTCGACGTTCACGAGGAGCTCGGTACCTGGCCGGGCGGGGTGCATGTGGAGCTGACCGGCGACGATGTCACCGAGTGTGTCGGTGGTGGAGATGACTTGGTCGAGGCAGACCTGGTGAGCCGCTACCAGACCCTGTGCGATCCGAGACTGAACCGCAACCAGTCGCTGGAGCTGGCCTTCCTTGTTGCCGAGCGCTTGACCAGGGCCGGAATCAAGAGAACCAACCCAGTACAGGCGTACGTGCCGCTGACTTTCTAGGCCCCGATCGCGTAATACCGACGCTCACGGAGCGACTCGCGGGCCAACCAGTTGGCGGTCTTTGCACTCGAACGGGCGCTGAACCCCGGTAAAGACGCCGATTAGGGTTCGTCCAGACTCTTGTCCGTGATCGATCTGCGCTCTGACACCGTGACGAAGCCGACCGAACAGATGCGTGCAGCCATGCTGGCCGCGCCGGTGGGCGATGACGTCTATGCCGAGGACCCGACAGTCAACGAGCTCGAGCAGCGTGTCGCCGGACTGCTCGGTCACGAGGCAGGACTGTTTTGCGTGAGTGGGTCAATGTGCAACATGCTCGGGGTTCGGCTCCTCGTGGAACCCGGCCAAGAAGTGGTCTGTGACGTACAGGCTCATATCGCCCGAGCAGAGATGGGGGCACACGCAGCTCTGCAGGGAGTGACTATGCGGACCTATCCCTCCACTCGCGGGAAAGTACAGCGTGCCGAGCTGGCGAAAATCATTTCGCCCTCCGCCGGTCCTTACCTGGTATCCACTGCGGCGGTCGCGGTCGAGAACACCCACAACTTTGGTGGCGGCACGATCCAGCCATTCGAAGAGTTGGTCGCAGTGGGGGAGTTGTGCCGAGAGCACGGCATTGGTTATCACCTCGACGGCGCTCGATTGTGGAATGCCCACGTCGCGACCGGCGTCGCACTCGTGGCGTACGGCCGCCTTTTCGACACCGTCAGTGTGTGCTTCTCCAAAGGGCTTGGGGCGCCGGTTGGCTCGGTGCTGGTCGGCACTGCAGAGAACATTGCGCGCGCCCGGATAATGCGGAAGCGGCTAGGCGGCGGCTGGCGGCAGGCCGGAGTACTTGCCGCCGCTTGCCTGTACGCGCTTGATCATCATGTGCAGCGTCTGGCTGATGATCATGCAGCAGCGCGCACCTTCGCTGAGGCGGTGGCTAGCCATGTGCCGACTGCTGTCGACCCGGAGCTCGTCGAGACGAATGTTGTCGTGATCGACACCGGCAACACCCGGGCCGCACCTATTGCCGGTGCGGCAGCAGAGCGCGGCGTCCAGATCTCTGTTCTCGGGCCATACATGATCAGAGTTGTGACGCATCTTGACGTGACCGTTGCGGACTGTGAGTCGGCCGGCCAGCTCCTTGGCAAGCTGCTAAGCGGCTAACCCGCCACGCACCCAGTCGAACGTCACGAGACCGCTTGCCCATACGGTGGTGCAATGCGGATCACTCACCTGGGGCATGCGGCCGTCTTGGCCGAGACTGACGACGCGCGAATTCTTCTCGATCCGGGAAACGTCTCCGACTCCTGGCATTCGCTGACTGATCTCGACGCGGTGCTCGTGACGCACCAACATCCTGACCATCTGGATCCAGACAACCTGCCCACTTTGGTGGCTGCGAACGCATCCGCAGCAATCTTGGTTGAGCCGTCAATTCTCGACTTGATCAAGGCTGGCAAACTGCCCTCGCTCGGTGACAGGGCGGCTGCGCTGCAGCCAGATGATCAGGTAGCCATTGGGGACGTCCTGATCACCGCAGTTGGTGGACAGCACGCGATCATTCATCGCGATATTCCTCGAATCGGCAACGTGGGTTATGTGCTGCAATCTGAAGGCCAGCCCACTCTTTTCCATCCCGGTGATGCACTGGACACGGTTCCCGACGGGATCGACATTCTCGCTGTACCCGCGTACGGGCCGTGGGCGGCGATGAAGGAGACCATCGACTTCGTGCGAGCCGTCGGTGCTCTAGAGGGGTTTCCGGTCCACGATGAGCTACTCAGCGACCGGGGCCGGACGCTGACATTGAACCGGCTGAACGAGATGACCAACACTCGGGTTGTCGACCTCCGCGGGGGCACGACGCACGAATTCTAAATGGGCCAACCACCTATGCGGGCGGCCCGCTGCCAGCGCCGTGGCCTGATAGCGGTCCAATTGGATTCATGGAACAGCGCGGCGTCACAGTTGGCATCGGTCCGGTCACTTTCGATGACGTAGCAGCAGTGGCGCGGCACGACGCGAAGATCGTCATTGCAGATGAGGCCTGGGCTGAAGTGGGCAAGTCGCGGGAAATCATCGAGGCGCTAGCGGATGATCAAGAGCCGCATTACGGCGTATCGACCGGATTCGGAGCGTTGGCGACTCGTCACATTCCCATCGATCTTCGTGGCCAACTGCAGCGCAGCCTGGTCCGCTCACACGCCGCGGGTTCCGGACCCGAGGTCGAGCGCGAGGTCGTACGGGCGTTGATGCTGCTGCGGATCTCCACTCTTGCCACCGGTCGCACCGGTATCCGTGAGGAGACGCTGCGGTGTTACGTCGCGATGGTCAATGCGGGACTGACGCCAGTCGTGTACGAGTACGGCAGCCTCGGCTGCTCCGGCGACCTGGCACCGCTTGCCCACTGCGCGCTGGCCCTGATGGGGGAGGGAATCGTCCGAGATCCAACGGGAACTCTGCTACCGACGAGCGATGCGTTCGGAGCCGCGGGCATAACGCCGGTCAGATTGGCCGAGAAGGAGGGCCTGGCCTTGATCAACGGCACCGACGGGATGCTCGGCATGCTGGTGCTCGCGATCATCGATCTGCGG
>DATCXA010000724.1:0-4669 GCA_036566085.1 Propionibacteriaceae bacterium | reverse complement strand
AATCGCTGCCCATCGATGGCCAGCCTTCGCAGATCACGATGCCGAAGCCGATGACAGCAACGGCCGCCAGGGCGGCGCCGCGTCGGCCGGCTGTGAGAAGTCGATGAGCAATGTAGTCGGCCAAGAGAAGGCCGGTGCTGGCGTACGCGGCAAAGGTCACGTTGCCGAAGCCGTACCAGCGCAAGCCGAAAATCGGCCGCGAGTTCAGCAGAGAGCCTGGCTGCATGACGGCTCCTAGTGCGGCGTCAATAGTGAAGGCGGCAACTGTTATCCCGGTGGCAGCAATAATGCTGGGGACCGCCGCCATCCGACCAACAAGCAGCGCCAGCGGTGTCAAGATCAGCAACCAGGCGACCACCAGAAGGCTCAGAATAAGCCCCGGCGAGCCGCTGTACTGCCAGGGAAATGCCCCGGTGAGCATCATCGAGGCGAGCAGTATGCCGCCGAGCGTCAAGATCAGTTTGGGTAAGCCGAATTGGCCGCGCAGCACTGAAATCAAGATGATCGCGAAGAGCACGGCGCCGATCAAGCCGAGTGCCAAGTAGCCAATCGGTGCTGCATCGGAGAGCGCGGCAACCGAGGAGATTGTGGCGGCGATCTTGTCGACCGAGAGATCGGCGCTGTAGACCGCAAAAGGGGCACCATCGACAGCGACCGATGTTGCCGGGCCGCTAAATTCGATCAACGTCCGAGTCAGATCGGTCAGCGTAACGATTCCCTCGCGCCGGGTGCTGGCCGAGGTCAGCCAGCCCGGCAGCGTGGTGCCGAGCCGGTAGATCACCTGCAAGCTCGGGTCGTCGGAGCCCGCATTCGGCCCGACGCCGGTCACGATCAGCGTGATGTCCTTGCGGTTGGCCAGCTCGCTGATGATCTGATCCGAGAGCGGTCCGGCGTCAACGATCGTGATAGGGCACCTGGACTGCATGCCGCCGGCCACGAACTCCTGGGGTGATTGATAGGCAGCGAGGCTCCCATCCGGCTTGGCCGCCGCGAGGGCTGCGCCTGGTCCGACCGCAGCAACGCAGCCCTTGACCGAGCCGCCGAGTGTCCCAAGCTGCGCATCACCGCGACGGGCCGCAGCGGCGGCCTGTCTTGCGGGCCAGTCGGTCACCCTCCCGCCCTGCACCTCTGGGGTACACAAGCCGTTGACCGCGGCTCCCCGACCAGCTCCGAGCGTCGTCCAGCCGGCAGCAGCACAGTCGCCCACATAGCGCGGGCGAATCGAAACCGTGCCAGCCTGCACATCGCCGAGATGCGAGCTCAATACGGCACGGTCGGTGGGCGTCAGCTGGGGCCGCCCAGTCACACCTACCACGACGACTCGATCGGTGAAGATCGCTGACTGCTCTGGCTGGTCTGCTAGAGCGTGAATCCCCCGGAGTCCGACGAAGAGTGCGCCCAGTACCAATAGCAGGACCACCCATCCCCAGCCACGTCGTGCATCGGAGTCGCCCCGCTCGTCAGGCACCCGGCCGCCGGTTGGGTGAGC
Organism: Propionibacteriaceae bacterium; assembly: GCA_036566085.1. GTDB lineage: Bacteria > Actinomycetota > Actinomycetes > Propionibacteriales > Propionibacteriaceae > Microlunatus. The sequence goes on along the minus strand of DATCXA010000724.1, from coordinate 3,180 downwards.
CCGCGGTGAGTGTCGGATGCCGGATGAGTGCGCGCCCGACGTAACTTGTGGTGGCACTAGACCTTGGCGGTGAGAAAGTCGAACACACTACTGAAGATGGCCCGACCGTCTTGGGTTGGGCCGGTCAGCGAGTCGACATTGTGCTCAGGGTGTGGCATCAGGCCGACCACATTTCCGCGCTTATTGCAAATACCGGCAATGTCGTGGAAGGAGCCGTTGGGGTTGCCGTTGACGTAGCGGAAGATCACTCGGCCCTCATCCTCCAGGCGTCGCAAGGTCTCCTCGTCGGCGACGTAACCGCCTTCGCCATTCTTGAGCACAACATTGATGATCTGCCCACGCGTGAAGTCTGATGTCCATGTGGTATCGACCGACTCCACGCGAAGATCTTGGTCCTTGCAGACGAAGACACGCACGTCGTTGCGGATCAGCGCACCTGGTAGCAGGTGCGCCTCGCACAGGATCTGGAAACCGTTGCAGATGCCGAGTATCGGCATTCCGGCTTCGGCGGCTTTGATCACCTCATCCATAACAGGGGCGAATCGGGAGATGGCGCCGCAGCGCAGGTAGTCACCATAGGAAAACCCGCCGGGCAAGATCACTGCCCCTACCCCGTCGAGGGTGTCACTGCCATGCCAGAGCGACACGGGCTCGCCTCCGCACAGCCGGATAGCGCGCAGCGCGTCCTGATCGTCGAGGGAACCCGGGAAAGTGACGACCCCGATTCGTGGGCCCATCAGCCCGCCTGGGTTGCGAGCTCGCCCTCTTCGGCGGCCTCGTCCTCGTCGTCTTGCTCGGACTGTTCCGGCTGGTCATCTTCATCGGATGATTCCGGCGACGCTTCGACTCGGACGTTAAATACCTCGATAACAGTGTTCGCCAGCAACGTCTCCGCAGCTCGGCGCGCCTCGTCGAGCCGCTCCTCGGTGAGCTCGCCCTCGAATTCGATCTCGAACCGCTTGCCCTGGCGTACGGACATGCCAGCGAAGCCCAACCGAGCGAGCGCTCCGGTGACAGCCTTGCCCTGTGGGTCCAGGATCTCCGGCTTCGGCATAACGTCGACAACCACTCGAGCCATGGCGGGGAGTCTAACCCGGCTGCGCGAAGAGGTTGGTCAGATCACACGACATCGCGGCGTACGGCGGACAGCAATCCAGCCAGTGCGGGCAGCAGGCACCACGCTGCGAGGATCATGCCGGCGACCCACCAGGGAGTCGGATGCTGGGCAGCGAAGAGCACTGGCGAGGTGATCTCCAGCATGGCGTTGGTCGCTCCGCTCGGCATCACATTGAGTAGCTGGTCCCAGCGCTTCAGGAAAAACATCACTGAGACGATCGGTTCGACCAAGAAGCCGAGAATGATCCCGACAGCCAACGCGATCAGCATGTTCTTGATCAAGATTCCGAGGCCCATCCCGATCATGGTCCAGAGCGCAATTGAGCAAATACCAAGAATGATCGAGCGCCAAGTATCGGGCTGGTCGAGCAGCAACGATCCGTTGTTTGCTATCACAAAAGGAATCGCCACCACCATCCCGGCGGACACGCTCGTGATCCCGTAGATCACGCCGAAGATCAACAACGCACCGGCTTTGCCGAGCAGCATGCGAATCCGACGTGGCGTTGCTAGGTAACTCCAGGCGAGCGTGCCATACCGGTACTCGCTGCCGATTGCGACAATTCCGACCACCATCGCCAAGATCCGGGACAACACATTGCCGCCGTTATAGATGCTGCGGATGATCCCCGGATCGGTGAATGGCGAGCCCGCAACTCCCGACCTGCTCTGTAATAACGCGACAGCAGCGGGCAGCGCGGCATATCCAGCGCTCAGCACGAAGACGCAGATCAGCGCGATCCACCACAGCTTCGTGGTGGAAATCCTGCGCAGTTCTGCACGCAGCGCGCCGCTCATCTGGAACCTTCGAGCATGGAGAAGAACTCCTGCTCGAGATCGCGCCTTTCGGTAATCAGTTCATCGACCGCAATGCCGGAGCTGAAGAGAACAGAGCCGACCTGGCTCACATCATGGCTGGGGATGCGCAGATAGCCGCCGCGCTCGTCGACGCCGGTGTGCACGTCCGCTCCGATACCTGCCAGGGCTTGTAGGGCGGCCTGCACGTTGGAGACCCGTGCCCGGGTCGTGCCCTCACCGAGGTTGAGTTCCGACATCGGCATTTGCGCGAGCAGCCGGCCTCTGTTGATCACAACGATGTCGTCCGCCGTGGCTTCGATTTCGTTCAGCAGATGGGAGGAGATCAAGACGGCCCGGCCGCGGGCCGCGAAATCGCGCAGGAAGTTGCGTAGCCACCGGATGCCTTCCGGATCCAGGCTGTTTGCCGGCTCGTCCAAGATCAGATAATCGGGATTGCCGAGCATGGCGGCCGCCAGGGCGAGTCGCTGCCGCATGCCCATGGAGTACTCCGCTACCGGCTGTCGCGCTACTTCGCCGAGCCCGACCGCGTCGAGGAGCTCGTCCACCCGGCGATCACTTGCACCGGCTGTGGGCGCTAGCACACGAAGGTGATTACGGCCGCTCCGGACGGGATGGAAGCTCGCGTCAAGTACGCATCCGACCGTCTGTTGCGGGCGTGGCAGCTTGGCGTACGCAATGCCACCGAAGGTCGCCGTGCCGGTCGTTTGGCTTGTCAGCCCAACGAGGATCCGCATAGTGGTGGTCTTGCCTGCGCCGTTAGGCCCGAGGAATCCGGTCACATGTCCCGGCTGAACGACAAAGCTCAGATCGCGTACGGCGAGCGTCCCGTTATAGCTCTTGATCAATCTGTCGACGATGATCGGGGCCACTTCATGATCGACAATTCGTCGAGATGGACGCGGACGGCGTACTGCTGCCGGAGTGGCACGGCGGACAGTAGGTTGCGGCCGCGGGGGCGCTGGGCGCTCAGCCGGTGCGGCACGAACGGCTGATCTGGGAGCGGGTCGCAGCTCAGGTCGCGCGGCCGGCAGTCTCTGTGGCGCATAAGCGGTCTGATTCGACAGCCGGGCCGGCCTCGGAGCCGATGGTGACGTCGAGGCAGGCGCCGGCATCCGGGGTGCGACCCGGGCTGGCTGCGGTTTCACCGTTGGCGGCTCAGGCGCTCGCATCGGCGGTGACACCGGTACAGCTGATTGCCTCGGCGGCGGCGAAACAGTGCGCGGTACTGCCGGCGAGGGCGAGGAT
>DATCXA010000702.1:0-8571 GCA_036566085.1 Propionibacteriaceae bacterium | reverse complement strand
GAGCTTCACCGTTCGTGCGGTAGGCCAGTCCGCGAGCGGGTCGCCGGTTTCGACTGCCGGGCGGATGACGCCGGTGGCGATGAGCTCGGAGTACCGGGTTCCGGGTCGCGCGGGGTGTCCGGGAGTATCCTCCACCGACCGGAGTTCGGCGACGACGCGTCCGCGGTCGGTGACCGCGATCGCCTCGCCCGGTTTGAGGCGCCGGAGATACTTACTCAGGTTGTTCTTGAGATCGCGGATGCCGGCGGAGATCATGGATGTAATGTAGCTACATGTAGCTACATTGCAATGGAAGTGGTGGGGGTCGGATGGGTGGGGCCCCGAGCACTCCGCCAACGCGTGACGATGATTCACCGATCGAGTGATGACGTTTATACCGTCTATCGACAGGCGACTTTACCACCCGGTCGCTGAGTGGTATCCCATCCGCGCGTTACGATGGTTGCTCCATCCCTAGGTCGCGCAAAAGACTTTCTGGCACGCGATCTACCATTTTCCACCACACAGTTATTGGTTTATCCCCCTCCCATCTCTGGAAGCCCAGTTCTCCGCAATACGTGAATGGCTGAACAACTCCACGGACCTTTGCTCTCGCTCTCACAAAAAGATGCACGCGGATTCCCATCTCTCGATGCCCAGCGATCTTCCTCCCCATCGTGCTATCTCTCTTGTTCCTATTCTGACTTTGCCACTGAAACTCGGTAGGCGATAGAAACTTGTCCTCGTACCGATGGGCCTCCTGCATGCCCTCCTTCTGCAGGGTGACGAAGAGGATCAGTAACCCCGGCCGCTCCACGATCCCCGACTGAGCCTCCATCCCCCGGAACTCAAACCCGAACAGCTTCGGCACCTCGGCGCGCTTGTACGAATGCCAGAGCTGCGGCCCCGTCGGCTCCGGCGACTCGCTCGCCGGCTTGAGCGCGTAGCCCCGCCCGTGATGCTCGAACACAACCGAGAACGTCGTTCCTGGCTCCCCGGCGTGTGGCCCGAACCACCCGCGTAACAGCTCAGGAAGTACGTTCTTATCCGATCCGCTCTGCGTGATCTTGTTGACGGCAATCTTCGCGAAGAATGCCTGATACGGCTCTCCATTCACCTCGACGTCGCGCCACCCCTCGGGGATGCCGCCCTGCCTGTCCCTGTTGGGCAGGAAGATGATCGGCCTCCCATTCGCGTGGCTCACCCTGCACTGAATCCGAAGTGGCCCGCTTAGCGCGCTAGCCCGCCGCACATACATCGCCAGCCGCCACTCCGCGACCTCGCGTACGAGGGTGCGAGCCGCCTCGCCGAGCCGCTGATCTAGCGTGAGACGAGTGCTGAAGTACTCCCCGTCAAACTCGAAGTACGACACGCCACCCATGCCTCGACCATCTACCCAGGCGGCGATGGGATTCTCGACCACGAGCCGGCGAAGTTCAGCGGTATCGTCAATCGCATTCCCAACCTCCGCCCGTAGCGCCGCATAACGCCTTGCGATCTGGGCGAAGCCGGCGCAAAGCTGGTCGATGTGGATCACTCCTGGAAAAGCTCCCTCGCCTATCATTGCCAGCAGCGCGAGCATCTTGAAGCTCTTCGTCAATGGCGTGATGCCAAGAGCCGCGAGGAAGGTTCGCAGCTGCTGGAAGGCCTCGCGCTCATCATCCGATAGACCGCCCATGGCGTCTACGAATCCAAACCACGATCCGTATCCCCGCCGCATCGACTTCGGGTCGTAGCCGTCGTTGTACGTCTCCACGGCGGTGGGCCGAATCCCGTTCCGCTCCACGAAGTCCCGGTAGTACGCCTCCAGTGCCTCGCCGCGCTGCGGAATCCGTATGAGCGCCTGCAGGATGTTCTTCGCTTCGAGGTCGTACGTCACCGAGCACCCAGGAGGGAGCTCCATGGTTCCCGACTCGAGCCGATCGAGTGCGTACGCCACTTCTCGATCGCCGGGGCCGAGCTGGAAGAGCGCTCGGGGCTTCACGAGGAAACTCCGGTGATTACCGATGTAGTCGATGACCTTCAGCCGCTTGTCCGGTTGGAATCGCAGACCGCGTCCGAACTGCTGCAGCCAGATGATCTGCGACTCGGTTGGCCGCAGCATCATGACTGTGTCGACGTTCGGCAGGTCGATGCCTTCGTTGAACATGTCAACGGCGAAGATGACGTCGAGCTCTCCAGCTCGTAGCTGATCGAGTGAATGGGTTCTTGGCGCGCTCGTACTTCCAGCGTGTACGGCGACCGTTCGTACTCCGCTATCCCGGAAGTAGTGCGCCATGAAGTCGGCATGGCGCTGCGAAACACAGAACGCTAGCGTGCGCTCACCGGCTCTCTCGCGATACTGCTCGAGCGCGTTCTCCGCCCTCGCCTGAGTGGCAAGAGCGCGTGTCAGCTCCTCTTCGTCAAACCGATTACTACGCCAGGGGATGTTGGTGTAGTCAACTTCGTCGGGTACGCCGAAGTACTCAAACGGCGAAAGCAGCCCGCGGCGGATTCCTTCCACCAGGTCGCAGCGGTAGGCCAGATTGTCGCCGCAGAGAGCCAAGAGGTCGCCGCCGTCGGTCCGCTCAGGCGTCGCCGTTAGACCCAGTAGGAATTTCGGCTGGAAGTAGTCGATGACTCGGCGGTACGTCGGCGCAGAGGCATGGTGGAATTCGTCAACTACTACATAGTCAAACTCGTCTCTAGCAAATCGCTCGAGATGTGCGTGGCGGCTGAGCGTTTGAATCGACGCGAACAGCACCTCGGCATCAGGCCGCTTCTCCGTCCCATTGTAGTGTCCGAGAATCGCGTCCGGTCGAATCGAGCGGAAAGTGCGCATCGCCTGGCCGAGGATCTCCTCGCGGTGAGCGATGAACAGGACACGGCTGAAGGAAGGACGGCAGCTGTCGAAGGCGCTGAGCCAGGTCTTCCCCAAGCCGGTAGCGAGTACGACGAGGCCTGCGACGTTGCCTTCATGACGCGTCTCGACTAGAGCAGCTAGCGCCTCCTGCTGCACTGCATGAGGCTGTGGTGGGGGCGGCGGAAGCTCTCCCTCGACTCCGCTTTCTACGATCACCGATCGACCGCGCCGCCGTCGGTACTCCTCGACCCACTCAGGGGTGATGGGAACTGTGGACGGATGCGCGAAGAGCGCATCGAACGCTGTAACCACGTCTCCGAAGCCTTCACGTTCGCGGGACGTGATCACGCGGTAATTCCACTCGACTCCCCGCCTAAGCGCGCTCTCGCTTAGGTTCGAGCTCCCCACGAACGCCGCGCCCTCACCTCGGTCGTCGCGGATGACGTATGCCTTCGGGTGGAAGCTCGTTCCTTTGCTCTCGAACACGCGTAGGTGCACGTCCTTGTCGAGATCGAGAAGACGCAGAAGTGCGTCGGGTTCGGTTACCGCTAGATAGTCGCCGGTGACGAATCGAAGCCGGCCGCCGCGATCGAGAACATCGCGAAGGTATCCTTCGACGAGCCGCACTCCTGTCTCGAGTGTGAACGCGACAGCGACGTCAACGCTGACCGCTCGATCGAGATATGCGATGAGATGCGGAAGGAGTGGGTCGTCGGTACTGCCACGAATCATCGCGCGCGCATGCGGCGCCTTCCCTATCCACGGCAACTCCCGTAGAGGATCAACGAGGTAGTTACCGAGACCAGGTATCACGTGCCGTACGCCGCCCCGCGGGTCGTCTACATCACCGACGTAGCGCGGGATCAGATGCACGTGGAGGTGTGGAATCGTCTGGCCGGCCGCTACACCGCTGTTGATGCCGATGTTATAACCGGCGGGCTTGTACTCTTTCTCTATAGTGGTCCGCGCGCAGGCGATCGCGACGAGCAGCTGCTTCTGCTCCTCGGCGGTCGCGTCGAACCAGAGCGGTACATGCCGACGGGTAACCAGCAGAGCATGACCGAGGGACACCGGGAAGGCGTCCCATAAGCCAAGCACCTCCGTGTTCTCGTAGAAAATCTTATCCGCCCGAGGGTTACAGAACGGGCAGGGAGTTTCAGTCACAGGCTGGGTGGATTACTAGGCGGAGGTAGTTCTCTCGGTGATTTCCAGTTCGCCAGTTAGACCATCGGCGAGGCAATAGGTACAGCGCCAGCGCGACATGCGCTTTCGCGCGACCCACGCGACCTGGCAAACCGGACAGAGGTGCTCGAATAGTTTGCGTCGCGAGTATGACAGGTTCGGCTGGAGGGAATGCGGGTCGGTTGTCTTGTGTCGCGGCTGGAACCCAGCAGCGGTGACCAACGCGGTCCATTCCGTCCCGTGCGCTCGCGCCTTTTCGCCGTACAGCTCATAGGCAGCTATATGCGCGGCCTCATGGCAGAGCACTTCGGCGATTCGTGCGCGCGAGGCACCGGCGAGCACCGGATGAAGTGCGATGCGGCCCGTCCCCGGAGTACAGCGACCCAGCGAGCGGCTGAGACGAGCGCTAAAGGAGATGCGCAGCCGTCGCTCGAAACCTGGCAGCCCCCACGTAGCAGCCCAGGGACGTACCAGTTTGCGGAGATCGGGTGGGCTGGCCTGCCTCTGCCTAGCCATCGCTGGTAAGGAGATTCTCGACGAAGCGTCGATCGCTCGGCGCAAGCTCGAGGTGAGGCATTTCCGACAGCGGGACCCATCGAATCTCGGAGTGTTCGATGCAGCGCGGTGAACCGTCGATTTCCGCCGGCATGAACTCGATCACGAAGTGAGATCCCGGGTCAGCTACGGTGAAGTGCGGTGGCGATACGGAGACGACCGAGACTCCCAGCTCCTCGGTGAGCTCGCGGTTAGCTGCCTCGAAGTCGGACTCTCCTTGCTCGATCTTACCACCTGGGAATTCCCACATGCCACCGTGACGTTTCTCGGCGGGGCGTCTGCAGAGTAAGTAGCGTCCATGCTGCCTGATTACAGCTGCGATCACGCGTACGAATTCGGACTGGCCGTGCTGGGGGCGGGAAACCATGCAAGGATGCGAACGACAGGGAGTTCGGCACAACGCGTGCCGTGCGGTATCTCAGAGAGAGCCGTCGGTGGCAATGATGTAGCTTGAGGAGTGTCGCTGCAAGATGACATCGGCGGCCGACAATGACGCTGCCACCGCTAAACGGCCCACACCTGTCACGCGGCTGACTCCGTGTACCGGCAGCTTGGGAAGTTGCTGCAGCCAAGGAACGGACCATGGCGCCCATTACGTAATAGCAGACGACCACCGCAGCCGCTATTTGGACATGGCTGGTTGGGAGTAGCCTTAGGTCGATCAACGCTCGTGGCGCCCGATCTACCGCTACGATTAGCTCGCACCTTCCCTTCACAATTTCGGTTCACACATTCGAAGTAGGCACCATAACGCCCTACCTTCCAAGCCGTCGGAGCGCCGCATTTTGGGCAATCGGGATTCTCCTTGTTTCCGAGCGGAACTGTGTCACGCTCATGGCGACGCACTATGCTAGTGAATTGGGCCACCTTGTTACACGCAGACGCGCTCACGATTCGAAGCATACTTTCGTGCGTGTCGCGATGCGATAGAACGTTCAGCGACCCATGCCAAAGAATCTGCCCATCCAGAATGGCGATCTTCTGGTGCATATCCGCACGCAAATCGACTGTCACCCCAAGGTCACGTAGTGCTGCCACCGCGTCGCCGGAGGCGGCGCTTGCGCCAACGGCCGCTGCTTCAGGCGGTCGTGTAACGACGCGTACCTGCACGCGGCGACTGAGCGCTGACCGAAGGGAGTTAGACCAGCGGCCAACTCCGCGCCTGGTTACAAATGGTGAGAAGATTATGATCGATTGCGAGGCGCGCAAAATGTCCTGCTGGAACGCCGGGTAGAATGTGAATTCTGTGAATACCCCCGATGCCTGTGCTGGCAGATCGGCGGAGGTCGCGACCGCTCGATCCAAACCGTCAATCCAATCGCGTTCCGAGAGCGGCAGCAGTTTATTTAGGTCAAGCGCCTCGCCGCGCTTCTCGAAGTGGTCGATGAATCGACGAACGATCGAGGTGCAAGACGTCTTCGCCCTGAGGTAGTCGAAGTTCGCAACGACAACAACATGATGACGCGCCCGGCTCGCTGCTACATTCATGAGGCGGGCACCATCTTCTGTGTTGTGCGTAGCTCTAAGGAATTGACCCAGGGCGGCGCCCGAGGAGTCGGTCAAGTCCAGAATCATCGCCAGCTTCTCGTTTCCCTGGAAACGATGAACTGTAGCGGCAACTCCAGCGGCACGCTCGCCGAGGCTGTCTTGGAGCAGGGTTTGTATAAGGTGCGCCTGCGCGGCATAGGGAGTTATCACACCGAGGGCGTCGTTCGGGACGCCTAACTCTGGCAGGTAGTGGGATTGTGCCAAGTGCAGAACGATGTTTCGTATCAGCAGCGCATGGAACACATTGTACCGTGAGTATGTGCCAATCCTTAGCGCTGCCCACGGATGGAATGCAGAGGTATCCACATATGAGAGCGGCGAGCTACTGAGGGGGAAAGCATCGCTCGATCGGGCTACACTCTTGTCGGACCACAGGGGATGGTCCGCGTAGAAGATGTCGTTTATGAGTGCGCAAATTGGCTCGCGCATCCGATATTGTGTCCGGAGTGCTACGAGGTGCGGTGTACTGTGCGAGCGCTCGAGTTGCTCAGGAATTCTGGCCTTTTCGAACACATCACACTTCAGCCACGCCTCGGCAATGGGCTCGTTAGACGATACGATGGGCGGGAGCTGACGGAAGTCGCCTGCAACCGTAACTGACTGGGTAGCGAGCCCTGCAGCATAGTAGACAAGAGGAGGCATCAGCATCGAGGCCTCGTCGACTATCACGACATCGAACTGGCGGGAGACTCCTCGGCCGATGTAAGTACGGTATACGGTCGACGCGAGGATACGACACTTTGCGAGAATGGCGCCTTCCAAGGCCGCAAGCTCATGGTCAAGCGAGACAAGAAGCTTACGGGTGTGGTTTAGAGAGGTGCGAACAACAGCGAGCAATGGCTGTATGGCTGATCCGGCTGGATACTCGCGCGTGGAGCGCCGCAGCCGCGCAAGCTCACTCCTTACGGCGGCAACAGCGCCTTCTCTCGCCGCGACATCAGCGGCGAAGTCGCGTGCCGCGTTCTCGTGCGCGTCGGCTAGACGATCGGCCTCTGCTAGCCACCTCTTGAGCCGGCCCACACGGAGGCCAGTCAAGAAGCGGTGAAGCGCCCCCATAGTTGTGGCCCGTTGGAGGTCGGCGCGCAGCTTCGCTTCTAGGGCCCGTTGTTCGTGTGCCCGGCGCGACGAAACCGCTGCGCTGGAGCGCGCCGTGGCTAGATCGGCTTCCTGCTCAGTTAGTGACTTCTCTACATGCTCGCGTAAGTCGATGTCTCCCAACATCGATACAAATGCGCGCTCCTGGGCTTCGAGAGTCGCTAGCTCGTCCTGTAGCTGTCGCTTCTTGGCAAGCAGTGTCTTGCCGAGCCTGTCGGTGACGCCTTCGAGAGTAACGTACGGACTAAAGCGTTGCCGGAGCTCTTCCTTTACTATCGGTCCTTGCCGTAGTACCAGGCCCTCTTCCAATCCTGGATCGCTCCTTAACCTCTCGGCGACACGTTCTAGGACGGTATCTACTGCAACGTTCGTGTTTGATACAAGCAGGACTGAACGTCCTGCCCGATAATGAGCCTCCACTATGCGCGCGAGGGTAGTCGTTTTCCCGGTGCCTGGAGGGCCCCAGACGTACGTCATGTCGCTGCCTAGCGACCGCCGGACCGCCTGCATCTGTTCGTGATTTGGAGCGATACTATCTTGCTCGCCGGTCGGCCCTGGTTCTGAGTTGCCAGACCGCGGTGGCGAGAGGCCGAGTGCACGGTCGCCGGCAGCACGGTTGAAATGGACTTCTCCATCTCGGACTTTCTCGAGACGTTGCTTTAGTCGCTCGATCAGGAAGGAGCTGTCCGCTACCAGACGTGCAAGGAGGATTTTCGGCCCCATGTCTCGTTCGAGGGCAATGACCAGTATGCCGTCGCGCATCGAAATGAGTAGGCCAGTGACTTCCTCATCATCTACTGTCACGCTAATCGGGGAATCATCGCGCAGGTTAACGTCCTGGGCGAGAATGAATCGGTATAGCCACTGGCCAGCGTTCTGTCCAACTCGCTCCCCATCGTGCAACTCTATACGCGATCCACTGCCACGCTTGCGGATGGCGGCAACCTCCAGGCCGAGCGCCTCGATCATTCGCCCGAGGGCATCGCTCGAAGAATCTTCAGGTGGGGTCACGAGAGAGCTGGTTGGGGCTGAGCACTCCGCTCCGCCAGAAAGAAATAGCGCTGCTACTCACGCGTCGTACTCCTCACGCAACATGTTGGTTGGCCTGGCAGCGCGTACACTGCCGCCAGGTCTTTCGGTATACGTCCAGTTACAGTGCGGGCAGGAGCTCAACGTCAGTCCGACCTGTTGGCCGCATTGTGGACAGGGATCGGCAAAGTTCGCCCGAAGGGATGCGGAATTCCTTTGCGTGATAGCTTGCGCAGGAGCGTTGTTATTTATGCTCTTATCTGCACTTTTGGCTCGCGGCGGACGGTGCGGCCGATGCCAGTGGCGAACAAGTAGGACGACCAGGATCACGACGGCCGCTA
>DATCXA010000686.1:0-3739 GCA_036566085.1 Propionibacteriaceae bacterium | reverse complement strand
GACGCCTCGTCAAGATCAAGACCGAGTGCCGACTCCCGAGCTCGTACCTTGGTCTCGTCGCCGAGCAAGATCAGGTTCGCGACACCGCGCCGGAGCAAGATCGCCGCAGCCTCGAGAATCCGATCATCCTCGCTTTCCGGCAATACGATCCGCTGCCGATCGGCGCGGGCGCGCTCCACGAGCTGATACTCGAACATCAGCGGGGTACGGACATCGGAGGCCGAAACATTGATCGCCGCAAGCAAAGCCGCTTGATCAACCTGCTCGGCGAAGACCCGACGGGCAGTCTCGATCTTCCGACTCGACTCTGTCGTAATGGGCCCACGGACGCGCATCAACCGCTCGGCAGTCGTAAAAGTGCCGAGGTCGGTCATCGCGATTGGCAAGTCCTGCTGGACGCCTTCGGACAGTCGTCGGATGCTCTCGGGAATCTCGTATCCGCCGGTGAGCAAGATGCCGGAGAGTGTCGGGAACGTGCCCGACTGGTGGGCAAGCATCAGGCCGGGAAGCAGATCGGTACGGTCGCTGGGAGCGATCACCGTGACATCCGGGAGAAGTCGATCAAGGACGTGAGGCAGGCTCATCGCCGCCACGATCACACTCAGAGCCTCGCGATCCATCCAAGCCTCGGTACCCAACACCAGCTCACCATCGGCAGCCTCCACCAGCGCCCGGAAAGTCGGCGCCGACAGCAACGGGCTCTCCGGAATGGCAGCAGCAGTCACAACATCGCCAAGCTTGGCAAGCTCGTTGCGAATCGCCTCTACCGCAGCATGATCGACACGATTCGCGATCACAGCCACGGTCTTCGCATGATTGGCCCGTAGCTCTGCAATTGCGCCGGCGGCGGCGGTGCGAACTTGCGCTGGAGTCCGCTCCCGGCCATGCACGACCAGTACCACCGGCGAACCAAGATTGGCCGCAATCTTGGAATTAAACGACAGCTCCGTTCCGGTGGTCACGTCGGAGTAGTCCGAGCCCACGACCAAGATCACATCGAAACGATCAGTGAGCTGGCCGAAACGTTCGATGATCATATGCAGCGCCTCATCTGCGTCCTGGCGGGCGGCGTCGTAGGTAACGCCGATCGCCTCTTCATAGGACTGTGAGATGCCGGGCTGGTTCACCAGAAGATCAACAGTGAGATCAACATCCGCGCTGTTGGAGCTTGTGGTGGTCAGTGGTCGGAACACGCCAACCGAACCCACTTCACGAGTTAGCGCGTCCAGTAATCCCAGCGCTACGGCCGACTTGCCGGTGAGACCTTCAGGCGATGCGACGTAGACACTGCGGCTCACAATTCTGACGTTATCGGCAAGACGCGTGGTATAAGCGCCGGGGCGGCGGGAGTCGGAACTATCTTGGTCGCGTGGCTGCCCCCATTCCACCGGAAATTCCCGGGATGGCGGATTGGCGCGCCATCGCGCGAGGCGGCTTCGCAATCGTTTGGGAAGCCCGCCAAGAGTCGTTGAACCGGCTGGTAGCGGTCAAGGTCGACGAGCGCAAGCTGGACAGCGAGGCGGAGCAGCGACGCTTTCTGCGCGAGGCGGGTGCGGCGGGCAGGATGTCAGGCCACCCGGGCATTGTTACGGTGCACGACGCCGGGCTACTCCGCGATGACCGGCCCTTCCTTGTTATGGAACTCTGTCCCGGCGGCTCATTGACGCGGTGGCTGACAAAGGATCCGCGGCCCAGCCAACGCCGGGTCCGGGAGGTCGGCGTACGGATCGCGGACGCGTTGGCTGCTGCGCATCTGCTCGGCGTGCTGCATAGGGACGTCAAGCCGGCCAACATCTTGATCGACGCGTACAACAATGCTGGCTTGGCTGACTTCGGGCTTGCCGCGCTTATTGATCCGGACATGCCGCTCAGTGAGACCGTCGAAGCGATCACACCGGCGTACGCGCCGCCCGAGGTCTTCGCCAAGAAGCCGGTCACCGAGTACGCCGACGTCTATTCGCTGGCGGCCACGCTGTATGCCGTTCTCAGTGGTCACGCCCCACGCTGGTCGGAGACGATGGAGATGCCGAGCATCCCGGAGATGATCAAGCGGCAGAGGGCGCCGATCAAGCGCATTCCGGGAGTCGACAAGGCGTTCATGGATGTGCTGCTGAATGCCATGGCGGACAGTCCCGAGGACCGACCAACGGCCGCGCAATTTCGTGATCAACTTCAGGCTCTCAATCTGTCCCCGGCGCTAGCGCCGAAGCCCTTGCCTGCGCCTGAGACAGATCAAGATCAGGAGTCGGCAGCGCCGCCGCGTGTGGAGGAGCCAGTCGCCGCCAAAGCCGAGGCGCCTCCGCCCAGCCCACCAAGCAGATGGAGGCGCCGCGGCTTGGTGACCTTGGCGATCGCCACCGTGCTGATCGTGGTGGCATCGGTTATTGCCGTAGTGAATCTGGCGACGCGTACGCCCGCTGTCGAGCCGACTCCTTCCGTGACTTCGAGCTCACCACCCGTGAGCCCGAGTAGCACGCCGGTTGTGATACCGGCCGGATTCGTTGACTGCACCCAACAGCTTGGACCGGACACCTACTGCGCTACTCGACCGGAATGCTGGGGGAGCATCCAGGGGATTACCGACGTCCCGTCGCTCGGTACCCGGGCGGACTGCGATCAGCAGCACATTTACCAGACCTTTATTGCGGGCCGGGTCACCTACGACGTCCGCCGGCAGTCCCAGCTGGATTCGGATGCGCATATCCGCCGCGTGTGTACCAACGAGATCGCAAACTCGATGCTGCGCTCTAGAGATCGCCGCTCGGACTGGGAAATCTTGTACCTCGGACCCCAGGAGCCGAATGAGTACTTCTTCCGCTGCATCGTCGGCCGTGGTTATCGGTATCAGCCGTTCGAGCTTCATCCGCCTAGCTGACAGCCGCCAACTGTTGGACACCAGTCAGCAGCCGGTCGAGCATGCGGTCGAAATCCCAGCCGGCCGGATCGTCGAAACCGCCGGCCTCCCAGATGGCAGCCATGGTCGGATAGCGGTTCCAATCGAAATAGGTATCCCAGAAGCTGGCTCGGGAATCCCAGTAGGCCTCGGCAGAGACGCCGGTATGCCGCGCCTCGTCAGCGTCGCTGATCATGGAGCGTGCCGCACCCAGCAGCTGCCACTGGATGAGGTTGGAAATTGCAACATTCTCCGCGCCAGTGAATCCGGCATCACGCAACGCCCCGTAGAGCGCCTCGGAGACGTCCAAGACGTTGGGACCAATGGGAAGTCGTGCCATGTTGTAGTCCAGCAGCCATGGGTGTGCGCTGTAGATTCGCCAGGTTTCTCGAGCCCACTGCTCAATCCGCTGCCGCCATGGCAGCTTCGTGTCGGGGACTTGGTGCTCACCGTAGACCCGATCGATCATGAGCTCGATTAGCTCGGAGCGACCAGGCACGTAGGTATAGAGCGACATGGCGCCCACGCCGAGGCGGCTCGCCACCTTTCGCATCGAGAGTGCCGCCAGCCCCTCTTCATCGGCGATGGCCACCCCGGCGGCGACGACGTCGGCGAGGCTGAGGCGAGGCTTTGGGCCGCGTCCGGGGGGTTGCTGGGTGGGCGCCCAGAGCAACTCGACCACTCGACGTCCCTCGGGCGTACCCGGCTGCTGCTCAGTCACGTTCGCATCCTCAGCAAACTGTCAGTGTTTGATTGCACTCTTGATTGCACTCTGACGGGCCCGCGAGATTGGACTCCTTCGTCGCTCGCGCACACGCGTCAACCCGTTACCAAATTCCAGTGGCG
>DATCXA010000648.1:0-3109 GCA_036566085.1 Propionibacteriaceae bacterium | reverse complement strand
GCGGTTGGCCTACTGATCGTGCGGCCGATCGCAAGACGGCAGATGACCCATCCTTCGCTGGTGCGTGAGGGCAGCTACGCGCTGGTCGGGAAGAAGGCGGTGGTGATCGAGGAGGTTACCGGTACGCAGGGACTCATCAAGCTCTCCGGGGAGGTGTGGTCGGCGCGTGCGCTCGATGAGGACCAGGTGATCCCGGTGGGCGCCTCGGTGGATGTGATGGAGATCGATGGCGCGACGGCGATCGTGTATCCCCGGGAGCTTCTGCCGTGAGCAGACATTGCTGAGACGACGGTGGAGGAGATATGGATCTGAATCTTTTAGTCCCGATCATCATCGTGGCGGCTCTGTTGGTATTTCTGGTGATATCAGCCGTGCGGGTCGTGCCACAGGCGCGCCGCTACAACGTCGAGCGCTTCGGGCGTTACCGGACGACGTTGCAGCCGGGTCTAAATTTCATCATCCCGTTGGCGGATCGGATCAACAACAAGCTCGACGTTCGGGAGCAGGTGTACTCATCGCATCCCCAGCCAGTGATCACCGAGGACAATCTGGTGGTCAACATCGACACGGTGTTGTACTACCAGATCACCGATCCTCGGGCCGCTGCGTATGAGGTCGCGAACTATCTGCAGGCCATCGACCAGCTCACCGTCACCACGCTGCGCAACGTTATCGGCAGCTTGGATTTGGAGCGGACGCTGACTTCGCGGGAGGAGATTAATGCTCGGCTGCGCACTGTGCTGGACGAGGCGACCGGCAAGTGGGGAATCCGGGTGAACCGGGTCGAGATTAAGGCGATTGACCCGCCGCACAGCATCAAGGAGGCCATGGAGAAGCAGATGCGTGCGGAGCGCGACAAGCGCGCAGCCATTCTGCATGCGGAAGGGGAACGGCAGGCCAAGATCCTTACCGCCGAAGGGACTCGCCAGCAGGAGATCCTGGTGGCGCAGGGCGACCAGCAGGCCGCCATCCTCCGGGCCGACGGTGAGGCAAGGGCCGTCGACCTGGTTTTCCAGGCCGTCCACCGTAACAACGCAGATCCGAAGGTGCTGGCCTACAAGTACCTGGAGACGCTGCCTCACCTGGCAAGAGGCGGAAACACCTTCTGGGTGATCCCGGGTGAGCTCACCCAGGCGATCCGCACCATCACTGAGGCCTTCGGCGACCGCTCCCGGACGGGCGCGCCCGCGACCGACAAGGACAGGGCCGATAGCCCGCCGTCGGAGATCGAAGACGAGGTGCGCAGCCGCGAGCTGACCTCCGGCGGTCCGCCGAGCGTTGACGCAGTCGCAGCCGCAGAGCGGGACGCCGAGTTGGCCGAAGCGGCGTTCAACGATGTCGAGGCCGAGGTTGCGGCCGCCCAGGCTGGCATCGAAAAGCCGCTGGACCAAGACACGCCGCGTTAGCCGTGACATGGGCATGACGGCTGAAGAAGCACAACCTACGCTGCATGCGGCCTACCCGGAAACCGTGTACGAGGTTGGGATGCTGGGCTGGCACTACGCCGCTATTCACGCAGCGTGGCCACACCTCCTTCTTCTCGCAACCCTATGCACCCACGAAGACGAGGATCCCGAGGCTCGGGTTGCCAAGATTCTCCGGCTGCTCGAAGAGCCGACTATCTACGTTGCGCGAGATCCGGACTGGCAGCAGTGGCATCGGGCCCTCAACCCAGCACAAGGCGAGCCGCCACCCATCGAGGAGACGATTGGTGACTTGGCCGAACGTGAGTTGACCGTCCTCAGAGCGCCCGAACTGACCTTCCAACGCATACAGCTCGACGCTCGTCTCGAAATCACTCTCGCCGCCGCTGGGAGCACGAGAGTGATCATCTACGCCCTCCATCTCATGTGCGCCTTCCTGCGGAACCCGGAGGGAATCGCTGATTGGCTACCACGCCTAGTTGCGAGCTGGCACAAGGCTCGCCGCGACGCCGAAATGGTGCGGCAGGAGCACCGAGACGAAGTCGGCCGGGGGCAACTGACCGATCTCCTGATCAAACAAAACATATCGAGGCTCATGCGGCTTGCTCAAAACCCTGAGCTCCAAGACCTGCACCCAGTTCAGGTAACCCTTGAAGGAGCTGAAGACGAGACGCCAGAGGACATCAGAGAGGCCTTGCAAGCATAGCCCGACTAGCTACCACGCCTTTGTCATCAGATCCAGGTGACGCCTTCGCCGACCTAGCTCTCGACATCGACAACCGGAAGCGGATCAGCCACCGAGCTCCAGAGTGGGAACGGACTGTGGCCAGCGGCATGAGCTAGGGACGGAGCAGCCATAAGCTCAGGATTCGCCCTCAACCGTCGTGAACGCACTTAGCCTGTAGGTCCCACCGCAGTCGCTCTGGCAAGTAGCCAGGAATACCCCTTGCTCCGCCAACCACCGGCTGGCGCATCCTGCGAGCTCCATGCAGCGCACTGTGAGCTATACCTCGGAGTAGTCGCTGCACTTGATCCTGCACCATCCCGGATCCTGGGGTCGCATCGGCCGGCGCCGCGGGACTTCTGGTCGCCGTCGGATTCGGCATCGCCGCATCGCGCGGATCCGAAAGTGAAGTGAATGGCAGTCCACGCCGTGCCCTGCCATAGAGCAAACCCACGAGCGCATGGAGCAATTGGAGCGCTACGGCTCACCCATGGACCTGGCGATCTTGACCATTACCGATGCCGGATCCTGTCGACCGCCAGCTGATCACGCCCCCACCCGTAGATGCCTCCGAAACGATCACTGCGAACCATCCAGACCAGGCGATCGGAAGCTCCGACCTTCCTGCCGCCAACCTCGTGGTGATCGACATCGGCGCTGGACGGTATGTGATGATGGCGCACCTCCAGCCGGGGAGCATCCGCGTACGTGTCGGGGATACCACTCGCGTCGGGCAGCGGATCGGGTCGGTCGGCAACAGCAGCAAGAACAGCGAGCCGCACCCGCAGAATCAGGTGTAGAACCGGCCCACCGTCGACCGTACCGAACTTACCTGACGGAGGTTGTTGACAGTCGAGTCTCCTGGCTCCAGGAGACCGGCATGACTGAAGCAGAGCTTGAACGCCGTGCCCGGCGACCCGGCGGTGCTGCGTCACGTAGAGGAAGTGTCTGGCAACGTGGC
>DATCXA010000627.1:0-5406 GCA_036566085.1 Propionibacteriaceae bacterium | reverse complement strand
CCCTGCGGCTTGCGCGGCTGGCGGATGCGACCGATGCTGAGGGCCAGCCATTCGTGCCGGCTGCCCGACCGCAGCACTGGTGGGGGATGCGCGCGCTGACTCGATCCGACCGGCCCCTCGTGGCCTCCGAGGAACCGGTGCACCTCTCCGGCAGTCAGCTGGCGAGCGTGCTGGCCTGCCCGCGTCAGTGGTTTCTGGCAAGGAAGGCCCAAGGAGAGCCGGCACGCTCGGCTGCCGCGAGTTTTGGCTCGGTGGTCCATGTGCTCGCTGAATATGGCGCTCATACTCAGATGGATCACGACGAGCTCTCCTACCATCTGGAGTCGGTATGGCACCAGCTCGCCTTCGACGCCCACTGGTTGTCCGCGGTGGAGCGGGTGGAGGCAGAGTCCGCACTCGAACGCTTCCTGACGTGGCAAGAGGCAAGATCGGATCAGATCGTGCTCGGCACCGAGGTGGAGTTCTCCTGTGAGGTCGATTTAGGCACTGATCGAATTCATCTCACCGGCAGTGCTGATCGAGTCGAGCGCGATCCCGACGGGCGTATTCGAATCGTGGACTTCAAGACCTCAAAAGCGCCGCCGACGGCTGCTGATATCGCCTTGCATGATCAACTCGGGGTGTATCAGCTGGCCGTCCAGCAAGGCGCCTTCGCCGTGGTAGCGGGGGAAGGTGCTCGGCCGGCCGGAGCCGAACTGGTGTATTTGAGGCTCGCCGATGGGGATAGCGGCCAGCCGAGGATCTTTCTGCAAGCCTCGCTGGATGACGTCCCATTCCCAATCAAGCTGTTGGACGGCGCGGAATCGTCGTCCCGGGAACAGCCAACCTGGGTGCATCGTCGCTTGGCTGAGGCTGCGCAGATCATTCGTAGCGAACATCACGACGCTCGTATCGGACCTGGCTGTCGCTACTGCGCCTTTCGCACCAGCTGTCCGGCACAGCCGGTTGGACAGCAGGTGCTGAAATGACCGTCCACACCCTGTTACCGCCGGCGCCGCGGATTCGACTCGACAGTCCCACGGAGCTGATCAACGCGCTAGGCATCTCCTTCTCCGAGCAGCAAATGCAGGCCATCACCGCTCCGCTCCAGCCCGGCGTGATCATCGCGGGCGCAGGATCGGGCAAGACCACCGTGATGGCGGCCCGCGTGGTCTGGCTCGTCGGCACCGGCGCCGTGCGACCCGAAGAGGTGCTCGGTCTGACCTTCACCCGGAAGGCGGCTGCCGAGCTCTCCCAACGCGTACGCAATGCGCTGCTGCGTGCCGGGGTGATCGCCGATCGCGGCGTGGACGAATCTGGCGAACAGTTGATCATGACTTACGACGCCTTCGCTGCTCGGCTGGTAGCCGAACATGGGCTGCGTCTGGGTTTCGAAGCAGATCCGACTTTGATCAGCGGAGCAACCCGATATCGACTGGCATCGCGAGTGGTGAAGGCTGCGGCCGGGCCATTCGAATTCATTTCCCGGCTCCGGCCCGCGACCGTGACCGAGAGAGTGCTCAGACTCGACGCCGATCTTCAGCAACACCTGGTGAATGTGGACGATCTGGACGGGCATGCTCGCGACGTGCTGCTCGGGCTGGCAGCGGCGCCGCGCAACAACCGAGGCAACCCCTATGTCGACGTCAAGAAGGCGGTCATTGCCTGCCAGGAGCGTCTCGAACTGGCGAGTCTGGTACGCGACTACCAGGACTTGAAGCGCCGCCTCGGGCTGGTGGAGTTCGCCGATCAGATGGGCATAGCGGCTCGGCTGGCCACTGAGGTGCCTCAGGTGTCCAGTGCGCTGCGGGCGGCCTTCCGAGTCGTGCTGCTCGATGAATATCAAGACACCTCGGCAGCGCAGGCGATCATGTTGCGGGGGCTGTTCTCGGGACCGACTGCCACCGACGGTCGCGGACACCCCGTCACTGCCGTCGGTGATCCTTTCCAGGCGATTTATGGCTGGCGGGGTGCGGCGGCTAGCAACATCATGACCTTCGCCAATGACTTCCCGCGCGTGGACGGCCGACCAGCTCATCGCTTTCCGCTTACGGTTAATCGCCGTAGCGGCCGAACGATCCTGGATGTTGCGAATGTGCTCAGCCTGCCGCTGCGAACCGAGGCCGACTCGTCGATCGCCGCTCAATCGGCATCGACCAGCTCCGGGGGGTTCAAGGGGGGTCGTCCCCCCTTGCTGGCAGCCGCCGGGGGGTTCAAGGAGGGTCGTCCCCCCTTGCTGGCGCCGGCCGGTCTCGGACTGTTGCAAGCGCCGGAAGGAACCGACGCCGGCCAGGTGCGTGCGGCGACTTTTGAGACCTGGCCGGAAGAGATCGGTTGGATCGGGGACCAGATCGCCGCGCTGAAGGAACAAGGTGCGGTTTCGCGCTGGGCGGAGATAGCTGTGCTGACCCGGCGCAACGCCGACATCGCACCGTTGTACTCCGAGCTGACGTCTCGCAATGTACCGGTGGAGATTGTCGGGCTTGGCGGGCTGCTGCATTTGCCAGAGATCATGGATATCACCGCCACGTTGCGATTGGTCGATGACGTCACTTCTAATCCTGATCTGATCAGGCTTCTGACCGGGCCTCGCTGGAGGATCGGGCCCCGTGATCTTGGTCTGCTCGGCCGGCGCGCCCGGGAGCTTGCCCGCGCTGCGAAGACCTCATCTCAGGCGAGCGATGGCGAGCCGCGACCTGCGGCGGTGCTCAGCTCTTTAGAAGAAGCGGTCGCCGAGATCGACCCAACAGAGGTCGTCAGTCTGCTGGACGCTCTGGACAGTCCGGGGGAGGCGGCGTACTCGCCGGAAGCCCGAGAGCGGTTCGCTCAGCTCTCTGCTGAGTTGGCGTGGTTGCGACGGCGCAGTGACGAGCCGGTGCTCGACCTGACCCGTCGAATCATCACCACAATCGGCTTGGACGTTGAGGTGATGGCTACACCGGAGTTCGCACGCACCTCCCGGCGTGACCAGTTGGGAGCGTTTCTCGATGCAGTCGCCGCCTATGTCGATGTCGACGGTGATGCCTCATTGTCGGGCCTTCTGGGCTATCTGCAAGCTGAGAGCGACCAAGGCGCGGGACTCGAACAGGCCGTTCCTTCCGACCGTGAGGCAGTCAAGCTGCTAACTATTCACAAAGCGAAGGGCCTGGAGTGGGAGGCGGTCTTCCTGCCAGCCCTCATGAAGGGCGTCTTCCCCAGTGACCGGGTCACCGATAACTGGGTGCTCAATCCAGCGATCTTGCCTGCCGACCTGCGTGGCGACGCAACGTCGATTCCCCAGCTCAGTGAGGCGACCAACGCCGGAATGGTGGAGTACAAACAGCAACTCAGCCGGCAGCAACTGCTGGCCGAAGACCGGCTGGCCTACGTCGCCGTCACCAGGGCGAAGCGGTTGCTGGTGGGCACCGGTCACTCCTGGCGGGCCGATCTCAGCAACCCTCGAGCCGCCTCGAACTACCTTCGGGCGATCGTCGAGGAGGCGGTCCGGCAAGATCAGCTCCTTGCCGAGGCCGCGCCGCCGGGAGCGGAGAATCCTCTGGTGACCGAGGTGACCCCGCAACCTTGGCCAGCTCCGCTAGATCCGGAGGCTGAGATGAGGCGGCACGACGCAGCGTTGGAGGTGGAGCGAGCGCGCCGCCGCTTCGCCGAACGTGGCAGATACGAGGATCCGCAGAGCGAGCCCCTGTTGCTCGATAACCATGAAATCGTCGCAGGCTGGGACGACGACATCGACCGGTTGCTGGCGGAGGCCGCCGAGTCGCGGTCCGGCGATCAAGTGGTCGAGCTGCCCAGTCAGCTGTCAACGACTGCGGTGCTGCGCTTGCACGCGGATCCGGAAGCGTTTGCCGCCGAGGTGGCTAGGCCGATGCCTCGGCAGCCTTCGCGATCTGCCCGCTTCGGCACCCGCTTCCATCATTGGGTTGAGCGCTATTTCAGCGCCCAGCTACCCAATGGCCGGCTTGGTCAGCAGCAGCTCATTGATCTTGATGACCTGCCCAACCGGGCAGATTCGGGCACTCATGACGAACAGGAGTTGCGCCAGCTCTGCGAAGCCTTTGCGGCCGGCCGGTTTGGCGGCACTGTGCCGTACGCAATCGAGGCGCCATTCAGCATCTGGATTGGCGGTCGGCTGATCCGGGGGAGAATCGATGCTGTTTACCAGCAGCCCACGCCGTCAGCATCTGGAGACACACGGTTCCAAGTAGTGGACTGGAAGACCGGTCGCGCAGAGACTGCCGATCCCCTCCAGCTGGCTATCTACCGGCTGGCCTGGGCTGAGGCGCAGGGCCTTGCCACAGGGGAAATCGACGCGATCTTCTATCACGTACGCAGCGACGAGGTCGTACGACCCAGCGAGCTGCCGGACCGCGAGGCCATCGAATCGATCCTGACCGCCCAGGTTCAGCCATTACCCTGATCTCATGATCGAGTGGGCGATCGCGAGTGACCTCGATCGTGTCGACCACCACCGCAGATCACCGGAATGGGTGGCTGGATTGTGGCGCGACGAGACCGCGAAACTGCTCAAACTCGACGCTGAGTCCCGATTCACCACTAATGCCGGCGGCAGCAAGCTGCGGATGACCAAGCCGTTTGTTGACTACGACAGCCAGCGGCACCGGCTGCTCGGGCTGCTGAATGGCGATCCGATCTTCGCAGTGGAGACGCTGACCGAAGGCGAGGTGCATGATTTCCGCGAGGTTGGCTTCCAGCTCACCGACAATGAGCGTGATATCGCTGCCACCGCCGCGGCGCTCACTCATTGGCATCGGCTGGAGCCGCAGTGCCCCAGATGTGGTGGTCCGACGGTCGTCATCAACGGTGGCTTTGTCCGGCATTGCGCGGCATGCGGCCGAGATCACTTCCCGCGCACCGATCCTGCAGTGATCGTTGCAGTTGTCGATCCGCAGGATCGCTTGCTTCTGGGTGGCCAGAAGACGTGGGGGAATCGGGTTTCGGTGCTGGCCGGTTTTGTCGAGGCAGGTGAGTCGCTCGAGCAGACGATTCACCGCGAAATCGGCGAGGAGGTGGATGTCACACTTTCGGAATTACGGTACTTCGGCAGCCAGCCGTGGCCATTTCCGCGCTCACTCATGGTCGCCTTCTTTGGTCGGGCCGAGGGCACCAATATCTCCCTCGATCTCGATGAGATCGCATACGCCGAGTGGTATACCCGTGATCAGCTCAGCGCCAAGTTGGATGCCGGCGAGGTTGGACTGCCCGGGAGAAGCTCAATCGCTGCCCGGATGATTCAAGCCTGGCGGGATGGCGAGGCGCCGATTTGATTGCTCCGCTCGCTGGCACTCGCTCCGCGCGGATCGCGCCTGGTTGCCGCCTACTTCGTCGTCGATCGCAGAGGAAAAGCGCCTCCGCTCGCGCCTCCTCAGCACGGCGGCGCGCGATCCGTGTTCAATCGCTTGCTTCGCC
>DATCXA010000302.1:0-4077 GCA_036566085.1 Propionibacteriaceae bacterium | reverse complement strand
CCTCGAGGCCGATCCCACCCAGCTGCCACCACGCCCGCTCTTGCACCGCACCCTTGCCGGCGAACGTCTCTGCGACCGGAATCCCTGCAGTTGCCGCAAGCTCGGCCAACTCCTGTGTGGCTCCGGAGTAGATGACGCCGCCGCCGGCGATGATCATGGGCTTTTCCGCAGCTGCCAACAGGGTGGCGACGGCCTCGACCTCTTCCGGGTCTGGCACCGGGCGTCGGATGACCCAGTCGCGTTCGTCAAACATCTCGGTCGGCCAGTCGTACGCGTGCGACTGCACATCCTGCGGCAGCGACAGCACTACAGCGCCGGCGTGCGCAGGATCCGTGAGCGCCCGCATGGCTGCTGGTAAAGCCGTCAATAACGCCTCCGGCCGGCTGATCCGATCGAAGAACCGGGACACCGGTCGAAGTGCATCGTTCACCGACACATCCGCTTCGACCGGGTGCTGCAACTGCTGCAAGACCGGGCCTTGCCGGCGGGTCGCGTAGGTGTCTCCCGGCAGCAACAAGACCGGCAGTCGGTTTACCGTCGCCAACGCCGCCCCAGTCACCAGATTCATCGCTCCGGGACCGATCGAGGCCGTCACTGCCAATGTCGCATGCCGTCGCGTCGCCTTGGCGTATCCGGATGCCATGTGCACCAGCGCCTGCTCATTGCGGCCCTGAATGAACGGCAGCGCGTTGCTGAGCTGGTCCAACGCCTGTCCCAGCCCCGCCACGTTTCCGTGGCCGAAGATCCCCAGCGCGGCCGGAATCAGCCGGCGACGATGCCCATCGGCGACCGAATACTGCCGGGAGAGGTATGTAACCAGGGCTTGCGCAACGGTCAGCCGCACCGTGCCTCGGGACATGTTGCCCATGATTCGAACTCCTATCTGGATTGCTCCGCACGCTCCGCGCGGATCGCGCAATGTAGCCGCCTACTTCGTCGTCGCTCTGGGACGTAAAAGCGTGTCCACCTCACTCCTCCTCAGCACGGCCGCGCGATCCGATTTGCTTACCAGGCCCGGCCGTGCAAAACGACCGTCTTGAGATCCGTCATTTCTTCGACGGCCCAGCGTGGTCCTTCCTTGCCGATTCCGCTGCCCTTGAGCCCGCCGTACGGCATCAGATCCGCGCGCCACAGCGGGGTCCAGTTGATGTGAATGCTGCCAGCATCGATCTCCCGCATGGCGCGGACGGCGCCCGCGACGTCGGAAGTGAAGATTCCAGCGGCCAGCCCGTACGCCGTGCCGTTCGCTTGCCTCACCGCGGAGTCCCAGTCTTCAGCCGTACTCACTGCGACCGCGGGTCCGAACAACTCGTCCTGAGCGAACGGAGACGACGGATCTACATCGGCGACCACAGTGGGCAACACCATGCTGCCGTCTCGTTCTCCGCCGGTGAGGACCCGTGCTCCGGAGGCAGCCGCCGCAGCGATCGATTGCCGAACCCGTTCGGCTTCGCCGGTGGTGATCAGTGTTCCCATGCCGGTCTCGGGCGAGGACGGGTCGCCCACGCGGATGGCCTCCACCTTGGGCACCAGCGCGTCGAGGAAATCACCGCTAACCGCCGGATGAGCAATAACCCGCTGAACGGAGATGCACACTTGGCCGGCATTGACGTAGCCGCCAGTGGCCACCGCGCTGGAGGCGAGGTCAAGATCTGCGTCCGGCATGATGATCACCGGACAAGAGGCCCCGAGTTCGAGTGACAGCTTCTTGACTCCAGCCATCCGGGTGATGCGTTCCCCAATTGCCGTCGATCCAGTGAACGAGATCTTGCGCACGCGCGGGTCGCTGACCAGCAGGTCACCCAACTCGCCACCAGGGCCGGTAACTACAGAGAGAACTCCCTCGGGCAAGCCAGCGTCGACGAAGCACGCGGCCAGTGCGAGGGCGGTCAATGGGGTCGTGCGCGCCGGCTTGAGCACAACCGCATTGCCTGCCGCCAACGCCGGAGCGATCTTGTGCAGCACCAGTAAGGCCGGGTAATTGAACGGCGATATCGCAACAACGACGCCACACGGCTGACGCAGCGTGAAGCCGATCTTGTCTAGGCCGGTTCCTGGATTGGCATCAAGCGGCAGCGTGTCGCCGTATAGCTGGGTGCCCTCGAAAGCCGCCAGCCGGATGATCTCCCCGGAGCGAGACGCCTCACCGGTTGCTTCGGTGATCGTCTTGCCAGCTTCGGAACTAATGATCTTGGCAATGTCGGCGGCCCGCTGGTCGGCGAATTCCGCCGCCCGCAGCAAGATCTTCATCCGCGTGTGCGCAGGAGTACGTCGCCACCGTACGGCGCCCGCCTCAGCTGCGGTCAGGGCAGCCTCGACGTCCTCCTCTCCGGCCACGGGTACGGTGCCGACGATGGAGCCGTCGTAAGGGGATGTGACATCGTCGCTCCGCCCGGTTCCGACAGCCGGGCGCCAGTCCCCTCCAATCAGCATGGGTGTCAGAGCCATGAAGGGTTCCTCCAAATGGTGCGGCCGCGGTCGATGGATGACATCCTAAGAGAGAAAACCGCCGCGCGAACGCCAAAAAACCGCCAATAAACCGCCACAGGAGCTTCGTGGGACATAGGTACCGGATCCGTGAGATCGCCGCACAGGCCGGACTGAGCGAACGAACCGTTGACCGCGTATTGAACAAGCGCGGCCAGGTGCGCGAGAGCACAGCGCGTGAAGTGCAGCAAGCTATCGCCGATCTTGATCGGCAGCGGTCGCAGCTGCGCCTTAGTGGCCGCACGTTCATGATCGATGTAGTGATGCAGGCACCACAACGGTTCTCTTCGGCGGTTCGCGACGCACTGGAAGCGGAGCTGCCCTCGCTGCGACCAGCTGCGATCCGGGCCCGTTTTCACTTTCGTGAGACCGGTCCGCTTGAAGATCTGGTGGCAACGCTGGACCGCATTCGATCACGCGGCTCGCACGGAGTGATCTTGAAGGCACCCGACGTACCAGAGATCATCACGGCCTGCTGGCACTTGATTCGGGCAGGAATCCCGGTCGTCACTTTGGTGACCGACCTTCCAGGCAGTCAGCGGCTGACTTATATCGGAATGGACAACCGGGCTGCTGGCGCGACCGCCGCGTATCTCATGGGCCAGTGGCTGGGTGACCGGCCGGGCGACGTGCTGGTCACTTTGAGCCGAGTGTTCTTCCGCGGCGAGGAAGAACGCGAAGTGGGGTTCCGGGGCGCGATGCGAACCCGCTACCCAAACCGTGCCATGATCGAGATCGACAACAGCGATGGCCTCGACGAGACCATGCGCGGTCTCGTCTTGACTGCCTTGGACACCAACCCACATGTCAATGCGGTGTACTCCATTGGCGGCGGGAATATGGCCATCGTCGAAGCCTTTGCCACTCGACAGCGGACGTACTCGGTATTCATCGCACACGACCTGGACCAGGACAACACCCGGCTGCTCCGCGATGGCCGGATTTCAGCCGTGCTCCATCATGACTTCAGGCAGGACATGCGCCAGGCCTGCTACGCGATCATGCAGGCGCACAAGGCTCTTCCCAGTGCTGTCTACTCCTGGCCATCCAATATCCACATCATTACGCCGTACAACATGCCCGCACCGGCTCTATCCCATCCCTGAGGGCAGGGTGCGCTAACTGACTGCCTGACCGGCAGCCTCCTATCGACGAAAATTCGGGGTGGGTCAGGTGCGTTGAGCGCCCGCTCGGATGGGTCGCCTTCTGACACCTCCGGAGGCGCACGTGAAGAGGAACAACTCAGGTCATATCAGCCGTCTCCAGACGGGCAACGAGTGTCACAGGCGTCTCAAGATGCCTCGTCAGCCATCTCGAGACGGCTAACGCGTCCGGATTAGGACGGCTCAGGAGTTGGACAGGCCGGCCCGTCGGGCGGCATCGAGCAGTACCCCGGCGGCCACCTCGAGGCCCTCGATGCGGCCGAGTGAGACGTCCTCGTGTTCGATGTTGACGAGCATGTCGGGGTCGACTACGTGCAACGCGGAGAGCCAGGTCGACCAGTAGACGGGGTCGTGTCCGCGACCGAGGGCGACGAAATCCCAGGCGGCGTCCTTCGGCCACTCGTTGGCCCACTCGTCGCCGCCGAGA
>DATCXA010000606.1:0-5732 GCA_036566085.1 Propionibacteriaceae bacterium | reverse complement strand
GGATGGTTGGGGCTGCTCAGCCCCGCCTCATCGGTGATCGCGAGTATCTCCAACATCGGCTTCATCGGCTTCTTCGTCTTCATGCTGAGCATGGGCATCGCCCTACTCCGGCGCCGCTCAAAAGTCGACCGAGCAACCCAGCCATCAGCACAAGCACCGAGCTGACCAAGCCCGCACAGCCACGCGCCCCAGCTGACCGATCCCAAATACGCGGCAATACGTTGGCCACTGGTGCTAGATGATCATTCGCTTCGCATAGCCCTTCGTCGGTAACCCTCAGCGGAGTCGGCACTCGCCATTCTCGACCGCCAGCTTCCAGCGGTAGTCACGGGATTCAGCTAGACGTCGATCTTCACTGGCCTGCGGACCACTGGGAGTCGTCGGCGCGCACAAGTTCGGTCTCTTGTTGCTCGCTCCAGTCGCTGCCCCGTTCTTGGCGATCGCCTGCGACAAAGCCTTACCCGGCAGACCCAACCGTGAGCGGCAGATTGTCTGGTTTGGTCAGCCAAGCCACCAGGCGCCGTGGTAATTCAGGACGGTACAGGAGCGCGACACCGCATAGCAGCGCCGCGACTCCGAGCAGCAGGAACGTGCCCCCCACCACCGTCCCTCCGGCCAGCAATGCCGCAACACCGCTCAGCGAGGCCGCGATCCCCAGCAACAGGAACGGCGCCCCTATTAGCGTCCATCTGTCCTGCAAGGCCGCGACACCACCCAACAAGAACGCGACGCCGAACAGCAGGAACGCGACTCCCATCAGCGTCCATCCGGCCAGGAAGACCGCAATCCCGCTCAGCGGAGCTATCACCGCGCCCACCAGGAACGGGACCCCAAGCAGAGTCGATCCGTCCAGCAGAAACGCGACCCCGACCAGCAGGGCCGTGACCGGCGCCAGCAGCAGCGCCGCCCCCGCCAAGGTCCATCCGTCCAGCAAGGCCGCAACACCTCCCAGCACGCCGGCGACCCCGAAAAGCAGAAATGGAACGCCCACCAGTGGCCATCTCTCCAGCAAGAAGGCGACCCCGAGCAGCAGAGCGCCGACCCCGAGCAGCAGGAACGCGACCCTAACCAGCAAGCCCGCAATCATGTTCAACGTCCATGCATCCGGCGGATGCGCGATCCCAAGCAACAAAAAGGCCGAACCCACAAGCAGACAGGCTGTCCCGATGGCGACATGGTCAAGCTGCGCACGACTTCGAAGGGTCGACCAGATGAGCATCACACCGGTCTCCCAGAGGTAGGCCAGGGACAAGATCATCATGGCAAGGGGCCATCCAGTCACCGCTGCCCACACCGTGACCGC
Organism: Propionibacteriaceae bacterium; assembly: GCA_036566085.1. Taxonomy (GTDB): domain Bacteria; phylum Actinomycetota; class Actinomycetes; order Propionibacteriales; family Propionibacteriaceae; genus Microlunatus. The sequence continues at coordinate 4,429 of DATCXA010000606.1, read as the reverse complement.
GAGATAGCCGGTCAGTGCGAACAAGGCCATGGCCCGAGCCCGCGTTGTGCCATAACGCTCCGGCCGCAGAAGACCCGCACTAAGCACAGCCACCAACAGCGCCGCGACAAAGACAGCCGGCGGAAGCCAAGCCCACTTCTGCATCGCCACGAGACTGCTGAGCAGGTTGACTCCTACTGCAATCAGCAGGACCCCAATGAAGCACTTGATCAAACGATCTGGATCGCGGGCGGGCACACCCTCAAAATTCCGATTGACCACACCACAAAGTTTCGAGCAAACCGACACATCGATATACAACCTCCTGCGGCGCGTCACAGATCCGACGGGACGATGTGCGGTGCCGCCACGACATTCGCATCGGATACTCCGGAGCAGGATCTAGGCCGAGATGATCATGGACCTCACAACGTAGTGCAGCGGTCGTGGCATGATCAAGGAGCTCAGCGTTCATACCAACTCGGGATACTAGGGCGTCGTGATGATCCGCAAGCAACGCCTCTCACTTCCAGCCACGGTGTGAGACACACCAATCCGTGGGCGTTTTAGCGGCAAGGCCCAGCAGAGCCGAGCAGATAGCCTAGGAGTATGGGGGCAACGCAGACGGCTGACCTGGCCGAGTTGAAGGACTGGGTAGAAGGACTCCGCGCGGCAGCCAACAAAGCACGCAACGCTGGCAAGGTTACGCTAGCCGACGCCCTGGACATTACCCGCTTCGAGGTGTATGAGTCCTACCTTGACGAGGAATACACCAACAACGCAGCCAAGCGGTTGATGATCAAAAGCTAAGCATTTCTGGAACCGTCGGTTGGGTCAGGTCGGCGCAGTGGTGGACGCCCTCCACGCCTCATTTTCCCGGCGATCTACCGCGTGAACCCGGAATCCGAACCAAGGGGCAACGAATTGACACGTCTCGCTGACGTCCTTGTGCCAATGGAATGCCACCGGCGAGAGGTTGTACGCGGTGGGTCTGTTCTACTCATCGTGACGTGCCCTCCGCTACTACCGGTATCTCCACGGTGTCGTCTAACTCGGTGCCTTGAAGAAAGTCGAACTGCTCGCGGCGAATCGACGCGGCAGGAAAGCCGACAGCCCTGAGTTCCTGCACCGTGTGCCGGACCATTCCCGGCGAGCCGCAAACCATGGCTGTCCGGCCAGACCAATCGCCGGCCTCGGCAGCCACAGTACCGACAAGCCCCCGGCTGCCGGGATAGGTGGGATCCTCCGACACCACCGGCGTGTACGCAAACCACGGCTTGCTGGCCAGCCGGGTGAGGTATTGATCGTCGTAAAGGTTCCAAGCCGTTCGTGAGCCGTGGAACAGATGCGCGCGCGGCGCCGATCCGGTGTCCTCCCAGCCCCGGTCAATCTGCTCCAAGACGGCACGCAGCGGCGCGAGGCCGGTACCACCGGCGACCATGAGAAGATCCGGTACCAGCCCGTTCTTGGGCAGGGTGAGCTGCTCGCCGACTGGGGCCGCCAGCTTGACCGTATCGCCTTGGCTTAACCGCCGAACCGCCGCTGTCGAGACGAGTCCGCCAGGGATGGGCTGGATGTGGAACTGCAGACGCCCCGAGGGCTGGGGAGCGCTGGCCGGACTGAAGTAGCGCCACAGCCGAGGGCGTTGCGGAATCTCCACCGCGACCGACTGGCCCGCCCGATAAGGAAATTCCTGCCGCGGCGCAACCTCAATCACCGCAACTTCGACCGAGCGTCGCTCGACCGACACCACCTCAGCTTCCCAGTATGCCGGTGCGATGTCCTCGTGCTGTTCAGCAGCGGCAACCATTACCTTGGCGACCAGCCCGTACGCCTGGGCCCAGGTATCGGCCAGATCTGGGGTCCACAAAGGCCCGAGGAACTTTTTCAACGTCGCGAGCAGGCTCGCCCCGACAGCTGTGTAGTGCTCAGTTATCACTGCGAAACGACGGTGATCACGACCCAGCTGCTCCACGAGCGGTATCACATTGTCGAGCTCCTCGACGCTAGAGACCACAGCGCCCAGCGCAGCTACCAGCTTGTCGCGCTGCCCCGACATCTGGATCGGGAACATCGAGCGCACCTCGGGGTGGCTCAAGAACAGATGAGAGTAGAAGTACAGCGGGACATCGTCGCCAGCGGCCGCGACCTTTGCCCAACTGCCCCTAAGGGCGGCAGTATCGATCACGTCAAAAACGGCCCTGATTCCACGACCTCGCCTTCGGTGGCGACGACCACTGCACCGGCCCTCCCTGTACGGCTACCAACAGTTGCCCGCCCGCTCCGGGCTCTCATGCGGGCTCAAGGCTGGCATTTCGGATGGTCTCGTTCAGCTCCTTGGTGGCCTTGGTCATCTCGTGCAGCCCAGCGGCGACCTCGTGTAGATTCCCGGGTGGCTCAGCAGGCGAGCCATGCGAATCATCGATGCTGATCACGTAATCGAGCGGCTCGATCAGGCCGAAAGGTCCTTCCGCCTCAATCCGTACCCGGCACGCCTTGTGGGAATCTGAGTCGACCGTGTCGGGTGCCGCACCCAAAGCCCACTTCATCGTGCGACCCGGCGGCACTGAGGCGATGCCTTGTTTCAAGATCTCCAGGATCGGCTTGATGTCGACTCTCGACGGCGGTACCGGATCAAAGATCACCTTCACGTTACGGGCAATGCTTGGCCCGGAGTTTCCAAGGAGCAGCACTAGTCTTTGGCTCTGCCCGTCGTCGCCGCGAATATCGACCCACAACATCGGCTGCGCGGCATCTCTGTCGGCCCGCTTTTGCTGTTTGGTCTGCTCTCGCGATGCCTTAGCGGATCGTCTGACGTAGATCAACGAGAAGCCGGCCACAAACAGTGACAAGATGGACACGGCAGCACCAAGGGCCACCCAATATTCAGGCTCGATGTCTCTGATGACGTTTCTGATGATCTCCATGCTTCCAACTCACCTCAGCGCAAGGGCGGCTTGCCGTGCGTTTCCGGGGAGTAGTTTCGCATGCCGGGCCCGAGCGCGGGTGGCCCAACTAGAAGCTGCAGAAACGATCGCATTCGTTCACCGGTGCCGGGGCGCGTCTGCTGTGGTTCCAGTCGAGCCAGACCGAGGGCAGCTTGGTATTGCGCCGTGCGCGCGCTCGGCGTGGCGGCCATACACAGGGAGCTTCGCTGCTTGTCAAGGCACCAACGTTGCCAAGCCCCGAACACCAGGGTGATCGTGTCACACCGTCGCGTTGCAGTTCAGCGAGCTGCGGCAGTAGGGGGGCTAGCTGTTCGCCGAGCATCCGGGTGCGGGGGCCGAGTGCCGCGGCCGGTTCACCGTGGGGGAGTTGTAGCACCGGTACCAGGAATTGGGTCATGGTGGCCGAGCCGTATTCCCGCGGTAGGTCTGCGGCGTCGGCGTGGGTGATCAACTGGTGATCGACCAGGGAAGTTTGTTGCGGAGGCGTTCGAAGCGTTGCCACACCGGCGCAGGGACCAAAGACATCTCAGTGCCCTTCGACAAGCTCGGGGCACATACCCGCGCCACACACTGCCCTTCGACAAGCTCAGGGCACATATCCATGCCGCTGGGGATCCCACATATGGGTCTTGATCAGGAAATCGAGTACCGAAACCGGCCGTCGTCCAGCGTCCCGCTGATCAGCTCGGCCAGCTGAGCCGGATGATCGCCCGGCTCGGTGATCAGGTGCCGCGTATCGACAGCGGCATCAGCAAACTGCGCATGCAGATCGCAAGCGGCTGACGGATCGCTGAAGCCATGACCAATGCGAGCCCGGATACGCTCCAGGCATACCTCGAGCGGAGGCAACAAGATCACATAGTTGATGTGGGGCAAACCGGTCGCTCGTACAAACGTCGGCAAGAACCATGGCCCGAGGACACCGTCATATATCACCGAACAGATATCAGTCAGCCGGCCGGCAGCAGCTGCAGCTGCCTCAATGACGACCGTATTCTGTCGGCGCGCCTGAGGCAGCCACGGCAGCAGGTAGCCATTTTTGATCATGGCGAAGAAGCTGTCGCCGGCGACCAGCGCGCTCGGTGTGAACTCATTGACCAAGTGCTCCGACACTGACGATTTGCCGGCTCCAGGCGGTCCCGCAATAATGATCAATTCGCCCATCGCAGCATTGTCCTGGATTGACTTGCTGTGAAAACTTCCCGCCTGGGCCGCGCAATGGCAGATGGATGGATCGAATGACTGACCTGCACAACATTTTGGAGCGGTACGTCAATGAGGGATTCATACCGGGCGCCGTTGCGCTGGTGGCTAATCGTGACCAGATCGAAGTCGTGGCGGTGGGTTCGGCAGCAGTGGACGGCGGGCCGATGGCGAGGGATTCGATCTTCCGCCTCGCTTCAATCACCAAACCGATTACCGCCGCAGCGGTCATGATCTTGATCGATGATGATCGGATCTCCTTGGATGACACAGTCGACCTGTGGCTGCCGGAATTAGCC
>DATCXA010000593.1:0-6293 GCA_036566085.1 Propionibacteriaceae bacterium | reverse complement strand
AGCTACACCTTGTGCACGATTCCCGACGTGGAGGGGGCACTATTGGAGATTCATCGAGCACTCAAACCAGACAGTGTGCTGCATTTTCTGGAGCACGGACAGGCACCGACGGAGTCCGTACGCCGGTGGCAGCGCCGGCTGCATCCGATTCACAGCCGCATCGCCGCGGGTTGCCAGCTCGACCGGCCCATCGATCATTTGATCAGCAACGCCGGCTTGATCATTCGCGAGCTGGAGACCGGATATGGCCAGGGGCCACGGCCGTTCAGCTATTTGTATCGTGGTCGGGCGCTGCGTGCGGTTCGAGTGCGTCCAATGGCGCCGTACGGCTCCGACCTCAATCGCTCTGGTAACTAAGAGCCTTCTTGATCTTTGCCGCATACTCTTCCATCTCACCTGCGCCATAGCGGGTCCTCGGCCAGAAGAAGCCCCTCAAACCGTCGCCACGGCTCCGAGGCACGACGTGCATGTGCAGATGCGGGACCGACTGGCTGACGACGTTGTTGACTGCGACGAAGGTTCCCTGCGCTCCGAGGGCATCAACTAGCGCCCGAGCGACGTGCTGTGCACTGGTCAGAAGTGGTTCCATCAGGTCTTGCGGCAGGTCAAGCAGCGTGTCGACGTGCTGCAGGGGAGCGATGAGTACATGACCTTTGAAGACCGGCCGGTGATCAAGAAATGCGATCACATCGTCGGTACGGAGGACGATCGCCGCGTCGACATCGCCGCGGCCGATCTGGCAGAAAACGTCGTCGGTCACCGGCATGAGACTAGTGCTAGCCGCCCAACCAGAGACGTCCTGATTCCAATCACTCTGTGGTGTCTGCTGCATGCTGGCAGATGTGAGCCTCTCCGACACTCCCCGTAGCACTCTGACTCGGCTGCGCGAGCGGGCCCGAAGCGACCGCGCTGACCTGTATGCGGTATTGGACGCCGGCCTGATCTGCCATCTTGGACTGGTGCGCGACGGCGCGCCGGTTGTCCTGCCAACCGGGTACGCGCGGGTCGACGACACCGTCTATTTGCACGGCTCAACTGGAGCCGGTTATCTGCGAATCCTGGACGCCGCCCCGGTCTGCCTGACCGTCACTCATCTGGAGGGGATTGTCTATGCGCGCTCGGTGTTCCACCACTCGATGAACTACCGAAGCGCTGTCGTGCACGGCACCGCCCGCGAGGTCACCGATGCGGAGGAAAAGTGGTCTGCGCTCCAGGCGATCGTTGAACATCTTGCTCCAGGCTCGTGGACCCATGCCCGACAACCGGATCGCAGGGAGCTGGCGGCAACTGTGGTCTTTGCCATCGGGTTGGCTGAGGCAAGCGTCAAGGTTCGAACCGGCCCGCCGAGCGAGGAGGCTGACGACATCGCAGCAGGTGGTCGCTGGGCCGGCGTTCTCCCGGTTCGCACGGCGTTCGGTATGCCCGAATCGTGCCCTACGGTGCCGGCTGGCGAGCGCGTGCCGAGACATGTCCTGAATCGCACCCTCTAGTTGCCCACATCGAACGTAAGTTCGAATATGATCCTCCCATGAACACTTCGGCCTATGTGCCGCCCGGTTGGCCGAGCCAGGTGCGGCCACCGGGAGCACCTGGCTGGGAGGCGACTGCGATCGCTTACCTCTTGGATTGCTGTCCCGCCGACTTTCGCGGCTATCCGGTGCTCCGTAACCATCCGGTCGTATTGGCGCAATTCGCTACGCACTTTGTCAACGGCCAACAGGAAGCATCGCAACGGGGACTGGCCGACCTTCGGACGAGTCTGAGTGAATACGTGGATCCCACCATCGTTGAGGCAGCGGCACAGGCCTGGCTGGAGCAAGGAGCTCGGCTCACCCGCACCCGGCGGGCGGTGTCACTGCTGGAGGAGGCGCTGCGCGGCCGGGTCTTCGTTCCCAAGCTGTGAGGTTCCTGAGCGCAGGACGTGCGTTGCGCCACACTCCGGATGATCGGCCAACTGGACACGTAAACTCAGGCCCATGTCAGCCGCCCCGTACGGACTGTTGAGCTCGATCCATAGCCCACATGATCTTAGGGACCTGACGACAGATCAGCTGAACGAGCTGAGCCTGGAAATTCGCACCTTCCTGATCGAGCATGTATCTCAGACCGGCGGCCATCTGGGGCCCAATCTCGGAGTCATCGAGCTCACGCTGGCCGTGCATCGGGTCTTCGACTCGCCGCGCGATCCGATCATCTTCGACACCGGTCACCAAAGCTACATACACAAGATCCTGACCGGCCGCCAAGATCAATTTTCGACGCTGCGGCAGCGCCACGGGCTGTCGGGATATCCGAGCCCGGAGGAATCCGAACACGACTGGATGGCGAACTCGCATGCCTCGACGGCTCTCTCCTACGCCGACGGGTTGGCCAAGGCGATCCGGCTGCAACGCAGAGAGGGCACTGTCGTCGCGTTCGTGGGCGACGGCTCGCTGACCGGTGGTATGGCGTGGGAGGCGCTGAACAACATCGCCGCCTCGGAGGATCTGCCACTGGTGATCGTGGTAAACGACAACGGACGCTCGTATACCTCCACAGTGGGAGCCCTGGCGCGTTATCTGACCGGGCTGCGTACCAATCCGCGCTACGAACAGGTCCTGGACCTGGTGAAGCGCAATGTCAGTCGCGCGCCGCTGGTAGGCAACGCCGCATACGACATCTTGCACGGCATCAAGATCGGCCTGAAGGATGTTCTGGCGCCTCAAGGGATGTTCTCCGACTTGGGTCTGAAGTATGTGGGGCCGATCGATGGTCATGACGTCGCAGCGGTCGAACGAGCGCTACAGCAAGCAAAGCAGTTCGGGGGTCCTGTGCTGGTGCACTGCATCACGCGCAAGGGCAACGGCTTCAAAGCCGCCGAAAACCACGAGGAGGACCGCTTCCACGCTGTGGGCAAGATCAACGCCAAGACCGGCGAAGCCGTTGGCGTTGCCTCAGGGGAGAACTGGACCGACGTGTTCTCTGAGGAGCTGCTCCGGCTGGGCAGTGCCGACGAGCGAGTAGTCGCGATCACTGCAGCGATGGTGTATCCGACAGGATTGCACCGCTTCGCTCAAGCATTCCCCGACCGGTGCTTCGACGTCGGCATTGCCGAGCAGCACGCGGTTACCTCGGCGGCTGGTCTGGCAATGGGCGGCTTGCATCCTGTGGTCGCGGTGTATTCCACCTTTCTCAACCGGGCCTTTGATCAAGTGTTGATGGATGTGGCCTTGCAGCGGTGCGGAGTTACCTTCGTGCTTGACAGGGCTGGCATCACCGGACCCGATGGAGCCAGTCACCATGGCATGTGGGACATGTCGATCTTGTCGGTGGTACCTGGTATGTATCTGGCCGCGCCGCGAGACGGCACGCGCTTGCGCGAAGCACTGGCGCAGTCGTTGGCCGTCGAAGACGCGCCCAGTGTGATTCGATTCCCTCGGGGCAGTGTGTCGATGGACCTTCCAGCTGTCGATGAGCTGGAAGGAATGGACGTTCTGCTGAAGACCGATCAGCCGGGGGTGCTTGTCATCGGTCTTGGCCCGCTCGCCGAGACCGCCGTTGCAGTGGGGGAGCGGCTATCTGATCAAGGAATTGGCGTAACGGTGGTCGATCCGGTCTGGGCGCTGCCCATCAACCCGTTGCTGCCGGCACTGGCCGCCGATCATGAACTATTGATCACGATCGAGGACAACGGCGTCGTCGGCGGTTGGGGGGCACGGCTCGCACAAGAACTGCGTTCAGCTGGGGTCGACACGGCGGTACGCGAGTTCGGGATCCCGCAGGAGTACATGCCTCACGGCGGGCGCGCCGAGCTGCTGGAGGAGATCGGCCTGACACCGCAGCACATCGCTCGGTACGCCGTCGAAGCGGTAGTCAGGGCAGATGCGTCGCTGGAGCAGCCGAACGCCGAGGCTGACGCAGATCGTTGACGCTCATTGTGCCGGAACGCTCGCTACACCGAGTGGCAGGAAGCGGTGGCCCAGCACGCGCTCGGAAATGCCTTCCTGATCGAGGTACGGCGTAATACCGCCGAGGTAGAACGGCCAGCCGGCACCCAGAATCAGGCACAGATCAATATCCATCGGCGCGGCCACAACTTCCTCGGCCAGCATGAGGCCAATCTCCTCTGCCAGCGCGTTCAGCGCCCGTTCCCGGACTTGCTCCGCGGTGCTCGGCTGATTGCCGACAACCAGTAGCTGAGCCGTCTCTTCGCTCACGTACGGCTTGCCGTCTGGTGTCCATTCGTAGATTCCCGGCTTGCCTGCAGCCACTAATGCCTGCAAGTTGCGCGAGACGGGGAATCGATCGCCGAACGTTGCGTGCAAGTTCTCGATGACGTGCAAAGTGACCGCGGGGCCGACCAGTTGGAGCAGCAGGTAGGGCGGCATGGGTAGACCGAGCGGCCGCAGCGCCGCGTCGGCGACCTGAACTGGTGTGCCCTTGTCGACCTCTGCGAAGATCTCCACTATCAGCCTGAGCAGTAGCCGGTTCACCACGAAGCCGGTCGTGTCCTTGACAAGCACGGCGTTCTTCTTCAGCGTCTTCGCCAGTGCGAACGCCGTAGCCAGCTGCTCCTCGTCGGTCGCCCGACCACGGACGATCTCAACCAACGGCAGAACAGTGACCGGATTGAAGAAGTGAAAGCCGACGACTCGCTCGGGATGATCAAGATCTGCTGAGATCTGCGTCACGGACAGTGAAGACGTGTTCGTGGCAAGCACGCAACTGTCCGGGACATGTTTCTCTAGGTCCGCGAAGACCTGCTTCTTGATCGACAGCTCCTCGAAGACCGCCTCGATCACGAAGTCGCAGTCAGCGTAGTCGACTAGCTCGGTGGTGCCAGAGATCAATGCGCGCAGCCTGTTCGCCTCATCGGGGGAGATTCGCTGCTTCCCCAGCAGCTTGTCGATCTCCGCCAACACATATCCGATTCCCTTATCGACGCGCTCCTGATCGACGTCGGTGATCACTACAGGCACTTGCAGCCGGCGCAAGAACAGCAAGGCAAGCTGGGTGGCCATCAAGCCGGCACCGACAATCCCCACTTTGGTCAGTGGTCGTGCCCGGGTGGCATCCGGCGCACCTGCCGGTTTCCGGGCCCGCTTCTGGACAAGATCAAACGCGTAGAGGCTGGCGCGCAGTTCCGGCGCCATGATCAGATCTGCCAGCGCTTCATCTTCGGCGGCGTACGCCTCGGTCCGGTCTGCGGTCTTTGCGGCAGCCATCAGCTCCAGCGCCCGATACGGTCCTGGCGAGGCGCCGAAGACCTTGCTGTCAACGAAATCCCGGCCACGCGCCACTGCTTGATCCCACGCCTCGCTCCGATCGATCTCGGGCCGAGTCACGGTCAGTGACCCGGCCACGACCTGACCGGCCCAGTCCAATGAGCGAGCGATGAAATCGGCGCTGTCGAAGATCGCGTCGGCAAGGCCGAGCTCGTAGGCCTGCCGACCGTTGAGCATCTTGTTTTGGCTGAGGGGATTTTCGATGATCAGCTGGATGGCCCGATCGGGCCCGATCAGGTTGGGCACGATGAAGGCCCCACCCCAACCAGGGAACAGGCCCAGGAAGCACTCCGGCAGAGCGATTCTTGAGGCAGCGGCAGAGACCGTCCGGTAGTGGCAATGCAGCGTGAGCTCCAGGCCACCACCGAGCGCCACCCCGTTGACGAAGGCAAAGGTCGGCACTCGAGAGCTGTGCAATTTGTCGAAGACGGCATGCCCGATTCGGGCAATCGCCAAGGCTTGATCGTGATTCACGATCTTGGCAAAACCGGAGAGATCGGCACCTGCCGCCAGAAGGAACGGCTTGCCGGTGATCCCGATCGCCACAATGTCGTCTCGTGCGAGTGCCGCCTCCAGAGCCCGATTCAAGTCGCCGAGACCTTGGGCGCCGAGTGTGTTCGGTCGGGTGTGGTCGCGTCCGTTGTCCAGGGTGATCAATACCGCCGTTCCCGATGTGTGTGGCAGTGTGATGTCCCGGCTCAAAGCCCGGGTGACGACTTCGCCCGCACTGTCGGCCGAGGCCGCTGCGATCAGTTGTTGGAGTTCCTCGGGCCTCACCGCGGCTCCTCCAGGTCGGAGGAGAAATATGGGTTCTCCCAGATCACAGTGCCGCCCATGCCGAGCCCGATGCATGAGGTTGTCAGGCCATAGCGGACCTCTGGATGCTCGCGAAACGCGCGGGCCAGGTGAATCATCAGCCGTACACCGGAGCTGGCGAGCGGGTGGCCGAGCGCGATGGCACCACCGTACGGATTGAGCCGCGGATCGTCTGCAGTCAGCCCGAAATGATCACAGAAGGCCAGCACCTGG
>DATCXA010000585.1:0-3800 GCA_036566085.1 Propionibacteriaceae bacterium | reverse complement strand
CCTCAAGGACGTCATCTACGATGCCACCAAGGGCGACTTCAAACACCCGAACACGATGACGGTCAAGCTCCTCGCCGGCAACGACGTGTTGCTCGAGCAGGAGTACTACTCAGTGGGCGGCGGATTCATCGAGTGGAAAGGATATACGCCCCCGAAGAAGAACCAGCCCAAATACCCGTTCGCGACGATGAAAGAGCTGCGGGCCCACGCGGACAACAACATGACCACGATCGCCAAGATCATGCTTGCCAACGAGATGTCGATCGCGGGCAGGTCGGAAGAGGAGGTCAATGCCTTCATCGACAAGATCATCAACGCCATGGTCGCGACGGTGAAGTCGGGGCTTGCGATGTCGGAAGATGACGTGTTGCCCGGCCCGATCAAACTGCACAGCAAGGCTGCATCCGTGTACAAGCGCGCCTTGGACGACAAGTTTGAATCCGACCGCGGTATCGGAGCTCTGTCGGCATTTGCGTTGGCGGCATCCGAGGAAAACGGGCGCGGTCACCTCGTGATCACAGCGCCGACCGGCGGTTCTGCCGGCGTTATGCCGTCGCTGGTTTACGGGCTCCTTGAAGTGCGGAAGGTCGACCGGCAGAAGATCCGTGACGGCATGCTCGCGGCTGCCGGGGTCGGCTACCTGTGCAAACACCACGCGACCCTGTCTGCGGCGGAGGGCGGCTGCCAGGCAGAAATAGGGGTCGCATCGTCGATGGCGGCGGCATTGATCGCTACCGCGTACGACGCACCATCGCTGGTGGTCGAGAATGCAGCCGAATCGGCGCTGGAGCATCACCTCGGGATGACCTGCGACCCGGTCGCTGGTTACGTGCAGGTTCCGTGCATCGAGCGCTGCGCGTTTGGTGCAGTCAAGGCCTGGACCGCCTACGGAATCGCAAGCAATGAAATTGCCTCCAGGCACCGCGTCAATTTCGACGAAACCGTGACGGCCCTGGCCCAAACCGCCAAAGACATGAACAGCAAGTACAAGGAAACGAGCGAAGCTGGCCTCGCTCAATCCGTGACGCTTTGCTGACCAAATGGGGCTCCTGGCTCGAACTGCTCGCAAAGAGTTCGACGAGGAGCCTCCGTTAGTCCAGACCATCACTCGTCACGTCATGGAAACATCCGTTGCCTGCTGAGTGTCGCAGTGTCGATACCAGGCGCATTCGTCAAGGCTTCAGTCGCGTTCGCGTTGACGTTCGTTACGTTCTTCGCGACTGCTGCATGGGGACAACCTCCCGCAGCTGCCGCACCACAGACAACCAGCGAACGCTATCGAGACGGAATCGTTATCTGGGAAACCTCCCCAGAGGCTGACGTGCCTTTCCTGCTGAAGTTCAACATCAATACCCAGCTTCGATATCTCAATACCCAGGACAGCGTTGACTCCTTCACCGACCACCTGGGGGTTACGCGCGAGGTGCACACGCGCAACGACATCACGGTCAATCGCGCGATGTTCATCCTCGGCGGCTACATCTTCGATCAGCGGGCCCGATACAGCTTCACCGTCTGGACCTCCGCCGGGGCGGCGTCGATCATCGTCGCGAGCAACATCGGCTGGCAGTTCAACAAAGCCCTGACGATGACCGCCGGTTACACCGGCGTCCCCGGCAGCCGATCCCTCGTGAACACGTTCCCGTTTTTCACGGCGACCGATCGGAGCATGGCGGACAACTTCTTCCGCCCCGGGTTCACGCAGGGAGCCTGGGCCAGTGGAGAACCCGTGAACGGCCTGAACTATCTGGCGTTTGTCGGCAACGGCCTCAATACGCTGAGTATCTCGGCAAACAAGATCGATACGCATCTGTTGGTGTCGGGCAGTCTCTGGTGGGAACCGCTGGGAGCCTATGGGGAACCCGGCAAAGCACGCAATATGTACGACGATTACTTTGCCTCCGGGAAGGTTCGCATCAGAATTGGTACCGCGTTTACGAGATCACGGGAGGACCGTTTCTCAAACCTCGATCAGTCAAGTCCCGAGAACACTTCGCTGTACAACTCCGACGGCGTGCTGACCTTCTCGACCGGAGCGTTTGCGCCGGGTGTAACGGTCGACGAGGCGACGTATAGGATGTGGGCGGTCGACGGCGGCATCAAATGGAACGGGCTTGCGGTCAACGGGCAATACTTCATGCGTCGGCTCAGTGATTTCGCAGCCGACGGCCCCCTTCCGCTCACATCCACATTCGACCACGGCGGCGAGATCACAGCGGGCTATTTTGTCCAGCCGAAAAAGGTGATGCTGTATGGCCGCGGATCGTGGGTGCGCGGGGAGTTCGGCGACTCTCATGAGTATGGCGGTGGGGTAAAGTGGCATTTCCTTCCGACCGAGCGACTCTGGCTCAACACAGAGCTGTTCCGGGTCAATAAAGCTCCTTATAGCGGGGCCTTTACTCCGTATACCGCAGGTTTGACGGGCTGGGTGCCGATGGTGCAGACGGTCCTTGCTTTTTGACGACCATCAGTTCCGACGTTCGCGCCTTGGCGGGCGGCCAGGTTTCGAGGACCGAGATGTTCCTTTTCAGATTCGGGGCTCGCTGCCTTGCGTCGGGTGACAAGCAGTTCAAGCCCCGCCGGTAATTCCCAAGGACATCCGAGGATTGATCGAGTGGAAGGCCGCCGACGGTCAGCCAATCAACCTCACCATATCGTGGGTTCGATAACTCGAGGCCACACCGCGATCTCTACTTGCGCACGCGGTCATAGAGGAACTCGACGCCGTTTTTCCCGCCACTTGTATACAACGCGGAAATCTCTGGCGCCGCGGTTCCGACCGCTGAACGCATTGTGATGACCTCTCCGACTGCAGCACGGGTGATGGGGGCGACTTCCAGCTTGACGATGACACGATGTGCGGCATCCGATACCACAACACTCCGACCGTCAAGCGTGACGGCGAACGCGTAGCTGCCGGCCGGCAGCAAGACGCCGGGTAGCTGAACGGGACTGCTGAAGGTCGCCGCGCTATTGGTCTGCGCATCAGCAGGTCTTGTGCCCAGCAGAACCGTGACGAGACAGATCAGTACGCACGAAATTCGGTACGTTTGCATCAGTTACCCCTATTCGAAAAAGGAGCGTTCCTGGGTAGGTCTGGAACCGGGGAATCCGGATCGAGGCGGGCCGCAGGGAGGAGGCCGAAGTGTAGTGCTTTACCTCACGGGTGTCGAGAACATTCCGTCCTGCAGTGTGCGCAACGTTTGGTGGAGATCTTCGAGCCCGGCAGTCTCAAACGAGGCTGGCCGATTACTGACGCGTCCCAATTACTGCCAAACCGTGGCCGTGCCTCGCACGGCTACGTTTGCGAGGTGTACTCAAGCACTTGGACTCGGGATCAACCGCACTGCGGGACCAACGTCATGACGCGGAGCAGTCTACCTACGAACCGTGACCGTAGGAGGAGCTTCTGATCCAGAAGCGTTCAGCGGGTACACATAGCGCGCGACGTAGTACGGCCCGACGTGACGGAAGCTGTGGAACTGGAATCCGAAGCGTTCGTATAACGCCATCAGCTTCGGGCGCGATTTGTCGCAGTCAAGACGCAGATCCGAGCGACCGAGGGCGCGTGCGTGATCGATCCCCCACTGTAGCAGCGCCGTCGAGATGCCCTGCCCCTTGTAGCGCCGCCCAACCGCAAGACGATGGACGAACGCTGAGGTGTGGTCGGAAGGAAGATCCGGCCAGAACAGCGTGTCCTCGAGTTGAAAGCGGATCACGCCGGCCGGCTCGCCGTCCGCTATAGCGATGTAGAACTGGCCGGCGGCGATCTCGGCAGCGATCAGTTCGGGCGCAAGCTC
>DATCXA010000576.1:0-7703 GCA_036566085.1 Propionibacteriaceae bacterium | reverse complement strand
GCAGCAGCGGTGACCGGGCAGAGCCTGCTGAGTGCGGTCGCTGTTGGGGCCTTCGCTGTCTATGCCGTGCCGCACATGATCTTCCACAGCTTTCATCTGGAGGGCTTCAGCGCGGTGGATGCCGTTGCCCAGACGGTGGGCTTCGTGCTTCAGCTCCTGGCGGCCGGTGTTGTCACCTGGCTGCTCTGGCGTGACCGTGCTCAGACTAGATGATCAGCAACCGCACCGTCGGTGCTGATCAACAGCAGAGCGCTGTCCGCGGTTATCGACAGCAAGGCGCGCTGGTCGGGATTATTCAGCGCTTCCCGTACGCCGGCCAGCGATGCCCCGCCGCACGGGCCTGCGGGCACGTCGAGGTCGTTTAGTCGGTGCATTGCGACACGCGCCTGCTCATCGGTGACCGTGACACTGGCGTCCAGCCCGTCCCGGATTGCTGGCCAGGCGATGGTGGACACGCTGCCGCAGTTGAGGCCCGCCATGATCGTGGGCTCGGAGGTATCGATGCTGATCGGCTTTCCTGCGGCGAGACTGGCTGTCACGCAGGCGGCGGTGACTGGCTCGACCGCTAGCACTGCCGGACGTTGATCAAGAGCCGGATCGCGATAGTGCTGTAACGCGGCCTGTAGTAGCGATCCCACGCCCGTCGGCACCGCGACGAGGTGCGTTGCACGTTCGCCGAGATGCACGCAAATCTCCTGGAACAAAGTGCCGTAACCCTCGACAATCCACCCCGGCACCTGTTCGTATCCCCGCCAGGCCGTGTCTTGGATCAACAGATCGCCGGGGTGGCCGGCAGTCGAAGTTGCGGCGGCCCATACCACCTCGTTGTAGATCAAGTCGGTTTGCACGACGTCGGCGCCTTCGCTGGTAATGGCGTCCACGGTTTCCTTGGTCGTTCCTGCGGGAACGTAGATGCGGGCGGCCAGCCCCAGTAGCGCTGCCATTCGCGCGACCGCGCGACCATGGTTTCCATCCGTTGCTGTCACCAGAGTGACCGGGGCGCAACGGTCCCGCAGCTCGGTCAGGCTCTTGGCCGGCGCCTCAAAACCGCTGCGGTGGCTCAGCGCGCAATTCACCGCCCAGGAGGCACCGAGGATTTTGAATGCCGGCAGGCCGAGACGGTTGGATTCGTCCTTGACGAACACCGTCGCCACACCGAGCTCGGCCGCAAGTTCGGGAAGCTCAACAAGCGGCGTTTGCTGATAGCCAGGCAGCGAGATGTGAAAGCCCTTTGCTCTGGGCCCGACCCTATGGTTCACAGCACAGCCGTCAAAACGTTCCCGGTTCACTCCAGTGTGAACGTCAACGCGCTCGGACGGCCCGCCTGAAGATCATCGAGGTGCTCGGCGAAGTTCAGCTGCTCGAACAATGACGTGCCGTCCTGAATGGCAGCCCGTATCGCGCCCTCGCGTCGCTGGATTGCCTCGGCAGGCTGCAACGCCGCATCTAATTCTGCGTCATTCAGCACGACGATGCCGTCGTCATCGCCGACCAGAATTTCGCCAGGTCGAACCTCGACATCTCCGAGACGAATGGGCTCTTGGGTAACTGGAAGCCGCGTTGCTCCTACGGCGCGCGGTGTCGTGCCGAGCGAGTAGACGGGAATCGGCAGCTTGGCCAGAGTCGCGGTGTCGCGGCAAAGCCCGTAGACGACAATGCCGGCCATGCCACGCCGTACCGCTTCGGTTGCGAACAGTTCACCAAGCACCGCGTGCTCCGTGGTGCCGGCGTCCACTACCAGAATGTCGCCGGCACCGCATTGCTGCAGGCCTGCGAGCACCGGAACAAGATCAGCAGATGCGGTGACTGTCACTGCCCGCCCGACCATACGGATGCCGTTGCTGTAGGGGCGGAGTTCGCGGGGCAGGATGCGCAGTGACTTGTTGGCATCAGAAAGGCTCGCCGCGTCCAGCTGCCACGCCCGTGGAGGGATTCCGCGCGCGTTCACTGGACTTCCATCTTCGAGGTTGGTCATTGTTCCTTCTTGATCTTGCGCCACCCACCGGCGCGGTTATTGGCGATGATCTGCCGGAACATCTCGCTGAGTGCCCGAGTGTTGATCTTTTCGTTTTGGCGTATCGCGACTGTACGGGCGGTCTGGTTGTCATGGCCCGCGGTGATGATGCCATCAGGATCGGGAACGATCGCGCCGTCGTAGAGGAATACGTTGACGTGATCCTTGGCCGCAAGCAGTGCGCAGATGTTGCCGTCGAGTACGAAGTAGGGTTGCACCCGCCGCTTAATGGTCTCAGCCACTTCCGGGTCGACGGCGTGGACGAGATCGCGAACCTGTTGGCAGATCTCTTGTTGCCACGCAGGTAGCGCGTCAATGTAGGTATCAACCCGCGGATCTTGCTCGTACATCACTGTTGCAACATATGCGAAGCGCCACATAACCGCGCAGAGCAGGAGGATCAATGCCGAAGTTACGCGTCCACAACTTCAGCGTCTCAATTGACGGCTACGCCGCCGGACCTAGTCAAAGTCTCGACGAACCCCTTGGTGTTGGCGGTGAGCAGCTCCACAACTGGTTCGTCAGCACTCGCACGTTCCACAAGATCTTCGGCGAAGAGGGCGGTGATGAAGGTGTTGATGATCGTTTCGCCGCTGCCGGTGAGGAAGGCCTAGGGGCGACGATCATGGGCCGCAACATGTTCGGGCCGATCCGCGGTGATTGGACCGACGACGAGTGGAAGGGCTGGTGGGGCGACAATCCGCCGTACCATCATCCGACGTTCGTCCTGACGCATCATCCGCGAGAGTCGATCACGATGGAGGGCGGGACTGTCTTTCACTTCGTGACCGGCGGTCTTGAAGAGGCCCTAGAGGCGGCGTACCAGGCGGCCGACGGGCAGGACGTCCGGCTCGCCGGCGGCGCCTCAACCATCCAGCAATATCTGCGCGCCGGTCTGGTCGATGAAATGCACCTGGCGTACGCGCCGATGCTGTTGGGCAGCGGCGAACGGCTCTGGGATGACCTCGATAAGGCGCCGGATGGATATGAGATCGCAGACTTTGTCGGTACGCCGGCGGCTCTGCATGTCCGGATTGTGCGGAAGGCTTGATCCTTAGCCAGTTGCCGGCATGGGCGCGTCAAGAAACGACGTGATCATCGGCAGCAGCAGATCTGCGCGGTTCACCACGGTGACATGAGACGTACCCGGAAGTATCGCGAGCTGTGAATTCGGCAGGCCAGCTGGAGTGTCACCAAAGACGCCACCACCGAGCAGCCGGAACATCTCCACTGCGTGCTCTGGACGGACAAGATCAGAATCTCCGATGATCAACAAGGTTGGCGCTTTGATCGAGCTGATCGCATCGGCTGGCAGGTCTTTGATCTGGCGGTCCATCTCTGTCTTCTTCGCGAACAGCCTCGGGAAATCTTCGGGACGCGGCGCGATGCGGACGTACTCGTCATGCCACGGCGAGCCATGCATCATCTCTGGTGTCATCTCGCCCAGTCCCTCCATCAGACCGGGATGGACGCCGGCCATGGTGTAGGTGACGGAGGCGAGCACGAGCTTTCGCACTACCTCGGGATGCCGAAGCACCAGGTGCAGCGCCACAGCTGCACCTGTGCTGTAGCCGAAGATGTCCGCGCTGCCGAGACCAAGTTGATCAATTGCGGCGGCAACGTCATCCGCTAAGCCTTCGAGGGTCAACGGGCGATCAATGTCGGCGGTACGTCCATGACCCTGGAGCTCAAAGGCAACGACCTGCCGGCCCTCGGCAAGGGCAGGCAGCAGCTGTCCGAACGAGGTGCCGATTGCGGAGAACGCGCCGTGTAAGAGCACGAGTGGCTGTCCCGTGCCATGGATCTCGTAGTACATCTGGAGATCGTTCACCGGAGCGTAACCGGTCTGTGCTGGAACCCCGCTGACCGTCACGAATCCTCCCATGTCGTCGGCACCGAAGAATCTACAAGGCGCGGCTTTCTCGGTTGAGGCTGGTGTCAGGGATTGCCGGGTTGGCTGCCGCAGTGCTGCGTCGATCGAGCCAGCAGGTGTCCGTAGGGTAACGGTATGGAAGAACGCGTACTCGGTCGTACTGAACGTCCCATCTCCGCCATCGGGCTAGGCACCTGGCAACTCGGTGCGGACTGGGGTGAGGTAAGCGAGACGGCGGCGCTGGAGGTGCTCAGTGCCGCCGTCGAGTCTGGGGTGACGTTCTTCGACACCGCAGATGTCTATGGTGACGGTCGCAGCGAGCGGCTGATCGGCCGTTTCCGCGTGGAGAACCCCGACTCGCCGATTATGGTCGCCACCAAGATGGGACGTCGGGTTGATCAAGTACCGGAGAACTACACACTGCAGAACTTCCGGGCCTGGACGGACAGATCGCGGCGCAATCTAGGTATGGATCAACTTGATCTTGTTCAGCTGCACTGTCCGCCGACTGCGGTCTATTCCAGTGATCAGCTGTACGACGCGCTCGACACGCTTGTCGCCGATGGCGTGATCGCTAACTATGGGGTGAGTGTCGAGACCTGCGATGAGGCGTTGACTGCAATGTCTCGTCGCGGTACTGCAACCGTACAGATCATCCTCAATGCATTCCGGCACAAGCCGCTCGAGGCCGTACTGCCCTCGGCGATCCAGAACGGGGTGGGCATCATCGCCCGTGTTCCGCTGGCCAGCGGCCTCTTGAGCGGCGCGTACACCACCTCGACTCAGTTCGCCGAAAATGATCATCGAAATTACAATAGGACCGGCCAGGCCTTCAACGTTGGCGAGACCTTCTCCGGTGTGGATTACGAGACCGGTGTACGGCTGGCTAAGGAGTTCGCTGATCTGGTGGCGAAGCTGCCGTTCGAAGCCACTCCGGCCCAGGCAGCTCTTGCTTGGGTTGTGCAGCAAGAAGGCGTTACGACGGTGATTCCCGGCGCGCGAACAGTGGCACAGGCAAAAGCGAATGCAGCTGCGGGTGAGCTGCCGCCGCTGGGCGCGGAGTTCCTGGCCGGCGTACGCGAGCTTTATGACAAGGAGCTGCGGTCGCAGATCCATGATCGCTGGTGACGATCATTCAGATCTGCTAGCCAGCATCCTTTCCCGAGGACCGACCATTCGCGACCGCGCTGATCCCGTTCAGAACACCGACGGTCGGACGCTCGTCCGCTTCCGGTTCCCGCGCCTCGAGGGCTGCGACATCGGGCGCGGACGAAAGCATGTCGGGCACACCCGGCCTTTCCCTCTCAGAAACCTCGCTGAGTTTGGCAGCGGCTGACTGGGTCGCGGAAAGGGCCGAGCTAAGGCTGGTGTTGTTCTCCAGGAACCGCAGCAGCTCCACCGGGAAGGGCAGCACGAGTGTGGAGTTCTTCTCCGCAGCCACCTCGACGATGGTCTCCAACAGCCGCAGCTGAAGAGCGCCCGGCGTGTCCGCCATGGTGTGAGCCGCCTGCGCCAGCCGGTCGGAGGCCTGCAGCTCGCCCTCGGCGGAGATAACGCGGGCCCGCCTCTCCCGCTCGGCCTCCGCCTGACGTGACATTGACCGCTTCATGGTTTCGGGCAACGCCACGTCCTTGATCTCAACCCGATCGATGTGGATGCCCCACTCAACGGCCGGATTGTCGATCATCAGCTCAAGGCCCTCGTTGAGCCGCTCCCGATTGGTCAGCAGATCATCCAAATCGCTCTTTCCAATGATCGAGCGCAACGATGTCTGTGCCACCTGGGATACAGCGAAGGGATAGTCCTCGACGTTGACGACCGCCCGCACGGGATCTATCACGCGGAAGTAAACGACAGCATCGACTTTGACCGTGACGTTGTCGCGCGTTATTCCGTCCTGCGCGGGCACGGCCATAGTGACGATCTGCATGTTGACCTTCTGCAGTCGATCTGCGAAGGGCACCATTACGGCGAGCCCCGGTCCGCGAATGCGCTCGCGGATCCGGCCGAATCGGAAGACCAGACCGCGCTCGAACTGTTTGACAATTCTGACGCTAACAGCGGCGCCCACTAAGGCAGCTCCTCCGAGCACCGCAAGCACCTCAAACAACATCACAACCTCCAACGCTCAACACCCGGAGTCGGATGGGGAAGTCCTTGGATGAAGCCGGATCCGAGGTTGCCCGTTGCCTCCACGGTAGTCGCGATCTGTGCAGATCAAGGCCCTCCTGGGACCCACGTTTCTCGATGCTCAACTGCTCAAAACTCGTTTGTTTCTCTCTATGGTCACTACAAGCTGAGATGCAACCGCAGCGCCTTGTCGAGTTCGGCAATCACCGCCGGCGGCAGCTGTCCGATGCGCGGTCCGAGGCGTCTGACGTCAATAGATCTGACCTGCTCTGCGTGGGCTTTGGACGAGCGTGCCAGCCCGGTGGCACCGGGTTGCAGCAGCGCTTGAAAGGGCAGCACATGTGTCACATTGGACGTCACTGGTACGACGGTCACCACGCCACGTCCCAGCATCGTCGCCCGCTCATTCGCTCCGTCGTTGCTGACGATTACAACGGGCCGCCGCTTATTGGCCTCCGAGCCGCGTACCGGCTCAAGGTCGGCAAGGCGAATCTCCCCTCGCCTCACGAGCGCGGCAGCGCGTCAGCGGCGGTCGGCTCCCATGAGTCGGCCTCACCTGATTTCTCCCACTCCTGCCAGGCCTGCTCGTACGCGTCTCCAAGCTGGGATGCGCGCAACAACCCGATCGCTCGCTGGACGGCGGCCGAACGTGACTCGATGCCATGCTCGTGCGCATAGGTATCCAGGAACTCCACATCGACGGTCGGGACGCTGACGCTAATCTTCACACCAAGATGCTACCACCGTTACTACCAGGGTAGTAAGCATGTTGTCGGAGTCTTTGGTCGGACCGGATTGGCGCGGAGCTGCGGGGACTGGGCGACCGCATGGGTACTCGAAGCGTGATCTTGCTGCCACAGGATCTGTCGGTGGCGGCAGGTGGTCGGATCCCGCTGATCCGGTTGACGACGCAAACCGTACGCGGCCAGCGGCGGCTGGCTTCGGTGTTACGAGAGCGGCTTCGATCCCGAGGCTCGTGAGCTGGGCCGGAACTCCCGCATCGGTCGGAAGTTCGACTCCGATCTGCCTGCAGAGATGTCGAAAACTCCGCATTGGTCGGAAATTTGACTTCAGGTAGCCGATTAGCTGCTCGCTTCTGGATGCCCGAGGAAGTTGGATGCATAGTCGGGTACGTAGCTGAAGTTCTCCCGCGGCGGCCGCTGGTAGTTCGAGGTCGATGTGAGCCGCCGTGGGAGCTCTACGACAGGCGCCGGCACCTCCGTGTAGGGGATGCTCGAGAGCAGGTGCGCGATCATGTTGAGCCGAGCGTGCTTCTTAACGTCGGACTCCACCACGAACCACGGGCTGGTCGGGGTATCGGTATGGAGCATCATCTCGTCCTTGGCGCGTGAATAATCCTCCCAGCGGTGAATCGACTCGAGGTCCATGGGGCTCAGTTTCCAGCGGCGTACTGGATCGGCGTGCCGCGATCGGAAGCGTCGCAGCTGTTCCTTGTCAGAGACCGAGAACCAGTATTTGCGGAGGATGGTCCCGTCGTCGATCAGCATCCGCTCGAAGATCGGGGTCTGCTGCAAGAAGCGGTCATACTCCTCCGGCGTACAGAACCCCATTACCTTTTCCACCCCGGCGCGGTTGTACCAGGAACGGTCAAAGAGGACGATTTCACCCGTGCTCGGCAGGTGCGCGATATAGCGCTGGAAGTACCACTGGCCACGTTCCCGGTCC
>DATCXA010000545.1:0-2997 GCA_036566085.1 Propionibacteriaceae bacterium | reverse complement strand
CAGCTTGTCCAGCCGCTCCTCAGCGCCTGGGACGTCCAGCCAGCGCGGACGGACCCATGGTGCTTGGAGCACCTTGCGGTCGAGCAGGTCCTGGATCAACGGGATGTGGTCCAACGCGAACTTGCCGACGAAGAGGACGTCGAGGCTGCTGCCCTCTGCGAGGGCTTCGAGGAGGCGCGTGATCCCACGGAGGTAGATCGCGTCCTTTACCGAACCGCCCCCGACGACCACCCGAATGGCGATGGACCACGCGGTCCTCGCCGGTATCCGGTGTCCTGCGCGTAACGATTCGAAGATCTCCAGGAATCCGGCGCCGTCGAGCATCTTGCCGATGGCCACAACCCTCGCCGCAAGCACGCGAAGACGCCGCGGGTCCAATCCGCCGGTCAGGTACTCGGCGAGCACGGCAAGGCCCTCTTGGGTCTCCTCGTAGCCAGGCAGTCCAATCGTCAGCAGCGTCAGTGGTTGTCTGGCGCCGTTCTGGTAGGTGACGACGTGGGTGCCGACCTCGTGATGCAGCAAGGGCTCAACGCGGTCCGCCCGGAAAGCGGCGGCTTCGGGGATCAGCAGCCGGCCGAAAGACACCATCAGCTCGGAGATGTCGTCGCGCACCTCGATGTGAGCCGGGAAGTCTGGATATGCGGCGCGGTATCGATCGAACTCACTACGAGCCGCCTCCGCGAATGCCCCGGCCGTAACGCTCCGGGTGCTGGGAGCTTGGGTTGGGACGGTCTCGAGCAGCTCCGCCGCTGCGGAGGCGAGAGGCTGGGCGATCCCTCCGTAGAGCTGCAGCGACCCGTACACGAACCGCGAAGTGTCGCGATCTTCCAAGGTTGTGATCTGTCTTGCTATCTCGTCTCGCTTCGCCCGGAAGAGTGTGTGCAGGGCAGGGTCGGTTACGTTCTCGATCTCGAGGCTGTAGAGGTCACGTCGCACCAGGTCCGGCTCGAATTCCAGCGGTCTGAGCCGGAGTGTAGGAACCGTCCCGAAGTCACTCCGTTCGAAGTCCGCCCATGCCTCTGCCGCATTGACCGGCGTGACGTTGAGCAGCAGGTTCAAGCTGCGCTCGATCTCGGTGAGGCGGGCGTCGATATCTAGAGCAGGCGCAAGCTGCTGGGTCGGGGATGTCACCTGAAAGAGATACCCACCAGCGGGTACGAGCAACCTTCCCGATAACGCAGCGGGTGCTTCCTTGTTCGTGGTGTTGCGTTTTGAGGCCATGCCTGCGTTGAATGGTTTTTGCGAGTGCTTGGATCAACAGGGGGTTCCAGGTGCGTGCTTTCCCACGATGGGCTGGCTGGGCCGTCACCGCGGCCTTGATGCTCACCTCCGCGGCCTGTGGCTTTGCCAGTCCGCCGCCGACCGCGCCATCAGTGCACTCCAGCAGCGTCCTCACAGTTGCGCCGGCAATGCCAAAACAGACCAACGCGGCAGCGCCACACTCCCCGAACAAGCTGAGGGCAATCGAGCGCCCTTTCTCTCCGAAGAAACAGCAGCCGACGGTGCGGCAATTCATCGGGAGGAAACAGCAAACGACCGAGCCGGAACCGGACCACATCGTGGTCGTGATTTTCGAGAACAAGCACCGCACAAGCGTGATCGGCAGCGCGCAGGCGCCCTACCTCAACAAGCTCGCGGGTAAAGGCGCCAGCATGACCCACTCTTACGGTGTTACCCATCCCAGCCAGCCGAACTATCTAGCGCTGTTCTCCGGGTCGACCCAGGGAGTGACGAGCAATGTATGCCCCCAGCATTTTCGGAAGGCCGACAATCTCGGGCATCAGCTCCGCAAATCAGGCCACAGCTTCATCGGCTATGCCGAGTCCCTCCCGAAGACCGGTTTCCGCGGATGTTCCTCTGGCCGCTACCTCCGTAAGCACAACCCTTGGGTCAACTTCGGCACCCTGCCGGCAGGCACCAACAGGCCGTTCAGCGCCTTCCCGCGCGACTACCGCAGACTTCCGACCGTGGCGTTTGTGAGCCCGAATATGTGCCACGACATGCACGACTGCTCGATCCGGACCGGCGACCGTTGGATGAAGAAGCACTTCGCCCGATACGCGCGGTGGGCGAAGCGGAATAACAGCTTGCTCATCGTCACCTTTGATGAGAATGCGGGCGGGACAGTCAAATCAATCCCGACGATTATCGTCGGCGCGAACGTCGATCCGGGAGTCTATGCCGAGCGGCTCAACCACTACGGGCTGCTCCGCACTATTGAGGATGTTTACGGACTGCCGGCGCTGGGCCACGCCAAAGCCGCATCCCCACTGTCGAAGATTTGGACGCGCTCACCGATTCCGCGAAGTCGTCGCCATGGCCGGTGAAGACTCGTTTATGCCAGATAATCACCGAACTCGACTGGGCTTATCGATCAGCCTTATTAGTACTGGGATCACAATGGCGTGGCAGCAAACTGCCTTCGATCTTGGCTGTGCCGGGGCGCTCAACGATCACCATTGACCAGCCGTCTTCAGTTGGGCGCATGCAGCCATTGGACGTGGTCAAGTACCGCGACCAGCGCAGGCGCACCACATATTCACCCGGCTCGGGCAAGGACACCGTCAGGGAAACGGGATCACGATCGATAAGTCGCCCTGGGGGTGCGATGACTGGCCGAGGTTTTGTTACGGCATATAGCGTCCAGGTTTTGTCCCACCACACTGTGTGCAGATAAGGCAATCCGCCGCGCACTAAGGTCACTTCAGCAGGGGCCGACCAGTCGTACGGCCCGTTAGAGATGGCTACATAGGAGATGGCGTTGTCGTCGAGCCATTTCCGGTACGTATCCGCGTTGAGGGTTCCGTCGTAGAAGATGGCGTTGCGACCGGTATCGGCTTGTCGGGACCACCCCTTTGCGATGGGAACGACTGGCGCTATGAACGCAGCTTCCCCGCGTCGCCGCGTTGGAACGACCTCGATGGGCCCGGCAACCCGACGAGCGGCCAGCTGATGCAGCAAGGGCGCATAAAATCCCGCGCTGAGCGCCGGATCGCC
>DATCXA010000295.1:0-9924 GCA_036566085.1 Propionibacteriaceae bacterium | reverse complement strand
AGCCCGCGGTCTTCATGTGCATGTACGACCTCCGACGCTGCGGCGTCTCCATGCTCGTGGACGTACTCAAAACCCATTCCAAGGTGCTGTTGGACGGCATGGTGCTCAGCAACCCCGACTATCTGAGCCCAACGGAAAATCACCCAGTCGAAAACGCCTCAGATACGACCAAATACCCACTGGCCAGTGTGCCCAAAGCGCGTACGAGTTGGGGCGCCACAGACCCGTGGCGGTCACTCACCGACGCTGAGCTGCGCATTGCTGAGCTGGTCGCCGGAGGATTGACCAACCGGAACATCGCCGAGTACCTGAACCTGTCACCCCACACGGTCGACGCGCATCTTAAGCACACCTTCACCAAGCTCAACATCCATTCGAGGGTCGAGCTCACGGTGCTGGCTCTTGAGCACCGTTAATCGGCATCGGCGTACTCCTCAACTGCGACCTGTACCCAGCTTGTTCGCGCTGTACATGGCATGCACGCCATGTACAGCGCGAACATCCCACGCAGCGTGGGATACCAACACGGTCAAGGCGCCAACGGGCGAACCTCCCCCATTCACGGGATGTCCATCCCCAGCTGTGGTGACAGCATGATCAAGTTAGGCAATCTTGCGACGGGAGTGAGCCATGGCAACGGCGGTCGGCATTGATCTTGGAACGACAAATTCGGTTATTGCGGCAATGGAAGGAGGCCAGGCCCAGGTCATCCCGAACGCCGAGGGCAACCGAACGACCCCATCAGTCGTGGCCTTCCTCGATTCCGGTGAGCGGCTCGTCGGACAGATGGCCAGACGCCAAGCGATCTTGAATCCGAAAGGCACCATCTACTCCGCGAAGCGGTTCATCGGCCGCAAGTACGACGAGGTGCAGAGCGAGATCAACGCGGTTTCCTTCGACGTCGTACCGGGACCCGACGATGCCGTACGGTTCAGCGTCAACGGCAAGCTCTACGCTCCGGAGGAGATCTCGGCACAGGTGCTGCGCAAGCTCGTCGACGACGCCGGCAAGCACCTCGGTGAAAGAGTCACCGAAGCGGTGATCACGGTGCCGGCGTACTTCAACGACGCGCAACGCCAAGCGACTAAGGACGCCGGTCGGATCGCCGGCCTGGAGGTCCTGCGGATCATCAATGAGCCGACCGCTGCGGCCCTCGCGTACGGCATGGACAAGCTGGAGAACGAGACGGTCCTGGTATTTGATCTTGGCGGCGGCACCTTCGACGTGAGCATCTTGACGGTGGGCGAAGGTGTCGTCGAGGTCATGGCGACTGCGGGTGATACCCATCTGGGCGGCGACGACTTCGACCGTCGGATCGTCGACTACCTCGCCGATGATTTCAAGAAGTCCAATGGCATCGACCTGCGAGACGACCCGCAGGCTTTGCAGCGGCTCTTTGAGGCGGCCGAGAAGGCCAAGGTCGAGCTGTCGGCCGTGACCCAAACCGCGGTGAACCTCCCGTTCGTCACGGCGGATGCTTCTGGACCCAAGCACCTAAACGTCAATCTCATGCGGTCGACGTTCGACCAGATCACTGCCGATCTCGTCGAGCGCTGCCTGGGGCCGGTCAAGCAGGCTATGGCAGACGCCAAAGTCACGACTGACGACATTGATCAAGTCATTCTGGTAGGTGGGTCGACGCGGATTCCCGCCGTGCAAGCCCTGGTACGCCGTATGACAGGCGGCCGGGAACCGAACATGACCGTCAACCCAGACGAAGTGGTGGCAATAGGCGCCGCCATCCAGGCGGCCATTATCAAGGGCGAGGTCAAAGACGTCCTGCTGCTCGACGTCACACCCCTCTCATTGGGGCTGGAAACTCTCGGCGGCGTGATGACCAAGGTCATCGAACGCAACACCACGATCCCGGCCCGGCGCGCCGAGATCTTCAGCACCGCCGAAGACAACCAGTCAGCAGTTGATGTTGTCGTCCTTCAAGGTGAAAGGGAGCGCGCCAGCGACAACCGGGTGCTCGGCCGATTCCGTTTGGAGAACATTCGGCCCGCGCCGCGCGGCGTGCCGCAGGTTGAGGTGACCTTCGACATCGACGCCAACGGCATCCTCCATGTCTCCGCACGCGACAAGGACACCGGCGCGGAGCAGCAGATCACCATCAGTGAGACGTCGAACCTGAACCAGTCGGAGATTCAACGCATGGTCTCCGATGCCGAGGCGCACAGCAGTGAGGATGCAGCACTGCGCGCCGAGGTAGATGCGCGGAACGAGCTGGACACCGTGGCTTACCAGGTACGACGAACGCTGGACGACAACGCCGGGATGGTGCCCGAGCATGAGCGCGCCCGCGCTGACCTGCTGCTCAACGATGCACGCACGGCACTGGAGGAACAGGCCGACATTGATCGGTTGCGTGCCCTCGCCGGCGAGTTGCACCAGATGCTGCAGTCCCTTGCTGCTTCGGCACGGGCTGGCGGGACAGCTGAAGCTGGCGCTGGTACGTCGCAAGGCCCCAGAACCGAACCAGGCGACGACTCCGACGACGTGATCGACGCCGAGTTCACCTCACGCTGATCATGTCCGAGCAACAGGCTCACGACCAGAAGCAGACCCCAGAGCAGGAAACGCCTGAGCCCGATCCTCTGGAGGAAGCCCGAGCACGAATTGCCCAGCTGGAAGAGAGCTGGCGACGTGCCGCCGCCGAGTTGGACAACTTCCGCAAACGCTGCGCCAAGGACCTGGTACGGGCGCGGGAGCAGGAAAGGGCCCGGACCGCCGCTGGCTGGTTGCCAGTAGTCGACAACCTGGAGCGGGCGCTGGAGCATGCCTCATCCGATCCCGAGCAGATCATCGAGGGCGTACGCGCCGTGCACCAGCAGGCACTCTCGGTACTCAGCGGCCTCGGCTTCCCGCGCCGCGACGACGCCGGCAAGGCCTTCGACCCGGCTCTGCATGAGGCGGTCGGCACGGTCGCCGACAAGGAGCTGGTCCCCGGCACGGTCGCCCAGGTGTTACGTCCGGGGTACGGGCGAGACGACGAGATCCTGCGTCCTGCGGCCGTGGTGGTGGCCACCAGGAGCGCCGACAGGAGTGATTGATGGCCCGGGACTTCTATGAGGTCCTCGGTGTCGGAAGAAATGCCGACCAGTCCGAGATCCAGCGGGCCTACCGGAAGCTGGCTCGAACTCATCACCCCGACGTCAACAAGGACCCCTCTGCCGAGGCGCGCTTCAAAGAGATCTCCGAGGCGTACGACGTGCTCTCAGATCCTGATCTTCGCAAGCGCTACGACGCGTTCGGTGAGGACTTCCGGCGCGTTCCGCCCGACGTCAGCCCAGAGGAGTGGCGACGGGCGCAGGCGTATGCAAGCGCCGGTGCGGGCGGCGGCCCAGGAGCCGGAGGACCTTTCGGATCTGGCGGCGTACGGTACACCGATGTCGGTGAGGATATTGATCTTGAGGATCTGCTCGGCGGTATCTTCGGCGGTCGCGGGCGCCGTGCCGACTGGGGTCCGACGCCTGGCTCGGACCAGGAGTTCGAGGCGGAGATCAGCCTCGAGGAGGCCTACCACGGAACCCAACGCAGCCTGACGATCACCGGCCCGGAGGGTCAGCGCACGCTTGATGTGAACATCCCCGCGGGCGTGACCAATGGACAGCGCATCCGGCTACGCGGCCAGGGCGGCCGCGGCACCGGCGGCGGAAAGCCGGGTGACCTCTACTTGATCATTCGCCTAGCGCCGCACCCGCGCTATCGGGTGTCGGGTCGTGATCTTTCTGCCACCCTGCCGCTTTCTCCATGGGAAGCCGCTCTCGGGGCGGCGGTTCGGGTGGATACCCCTGGAGGCTCTGCCACCGTCAATGTGCCCGCCGGCACCTCCAGCGGCCGTCGGCTCCGACTGAAGGGGCATGGCATGCCGAACCGCCGTGGCGAACCCGGCGACTTCTACGCCGAGGCCCAGATCCGGGTGCCATCTTCCCTGACACCTGAGGAAAGACGGCTCTTCGAAGAGCTTCGAGAGCACTCCACGTTCGACCCGAGGCGGCAGCGATGACCATTGAGCGGAGATATGCGCTGGCTCGCCCATTCCGGTTGAGCCTGGACAACTACGCGCGCCTTACCGGCGTACATCCTGATCTAGTACGCCGCCTCACCGCACTGGGGCTGCTGGAGATGACTCGGGATGCCGAAGGCGGCCTGTGGTTTGAGCCGTCGCAGATTGCGGCAATGGCCAAAATCCAACGGCTGCATAGAGAACTGAACCTTAGCTACGCCTCGCTCGGCTTGATCATCGACCTGCTTGATCGGATCGCGCAGCTGGAGCGGTTGCAACGGCAACTACGTGCCAGAGGAGGAGATCGATGGACCTGAACCGCTTGACTCAGAAGTCTCAAGAGGCACTGCATGACGCGCAGACCAAGGCGCTGCGTTTTGGTCACACCGAGGTCGACGGCGAGCACTTGCTTTTGGCGCTGCTGGACCAGGGCGAGGGCTTGGTCGGACCATTGCTTGGCCGCGCAGGGGCGGATCCGGACCGGCTGCGTGAGGACCTGGAGGCTGAGCTGGGCCGCCGGCCCCGGGTATCCGGCCCCGGTGCGGCGCCCGGACAGGTGTTTGTCACACAGCGGCTCTCGCGCTTGATCGACAACGCTTCTCGCGAGGCCCGACGGCTCAAGGATGAATACGTCTCGGTGGAGCACCTGATCATTGCACTACTCGATGAGGCTTCATCGTCAGCGGCCGGGCGGCTCCTGCAGCAGCATGGCCTGACACGCAACGGTTTCCTATCCGCATTGACCGAGGTTCGAGGACACCAACGTGTCACGTCTGCGACGCCGGAGGGCACGTACGAGGCGCTCGGAAAGTACGGTCGTGATCTTGTTGCCGAGGCGGCCGCTGGGCGGCTAGAGCCGGTGATCGGCCGGGATGCTGAGATTCGTCGGACCATCCAAATCCTGTCGCGGAAGACCAAGAACAATCCGGTGCTGATCGGTGAGCCTGGCGTTGGGAAGACCGCGATTGTCGAGGGTCTGGCGCAGCGGATCAACAACGGCGACGTCCCGGAAGGGCTGCGAGACAAGACGGTCTTCGCCCTGGATTTGGGTGCGCTGGTTGCGGGGGCGAAGTATCGGGGCGAGTTTGAGGAGCGGCTCAAGGCGGTCCTCAATGAGGTGCAGAGCGCCGAAGGTCGGATCCTGCTCTTCGTCGACGAACTGCACAATGTCGTCGGGGCGGGGGCGGCGGAAGGCGCCATGGATGCCGGCAACATGCTCAAGCCCATGCTGGCCCGCGGTGAACTGCACATGATCGGCGCCACAACGCTCGACGAATATCGCACCCACATTGAAAAAGATGCGGCACTGGAGCGTCGATTTCAGCCCGTGCTAGTGGACGAGCCAAGCGTTGAGGACGCGCTGTCGATCTTGCGCGGGCTGCGAGAGCGCCTCGAGGTATTCCATGGCGTGAAGATCCTCGACGGCGCGCTGGTTGCCGCCGTAACGCTGAGCCACCGCTACATTTCGGACCGTTATCTGCCGGACAAGGCAATTGATCTTGTCGATGAGGCGTGCGCGATGCTGCGTACCGAGATCGACTCAATGCCTGCTGAGCTCGACGAGCTGACTCGTCGGGTGACTCGGATGGAAATTGAGGAAGCTGCGCTGGCCACCGAAGAGGATGCTGCCAGCAAGGCGAGGCTGGAAGAACTGCGGCGCGAACTGGGAGACGCCAGGGCGGAGGCCGACGCCATGCGAGCCCGCTGGGAGGCCGAGCGTCAGTCACTCCGCGAAGTGCAGTCGTTGCGGGAGGAGCTGGAGCAGGTCAGGCATGACGCCGAACAGGCCGAGCGTGACTACGACCTGAACCGGGCCGCGTCCCTGCGCCACGGCAAGATCCCCGAACTACTGCGGAAACTCGAGGCTGCCGAGGCGCGGCTTAGCAGCAAACAGGGAGATCATCGGCTGCTGCGCGAAGTCGTAACTGCAGATGAGATTGCCGCCATAGTGTCGCGCTGGACCGGTATTCCCGTGACTCGGCTCCAGGAGGGTGAGCGCGAGAAGCTGCTCCGGATCGACGAAGTGCTTCACGAGCGGGTGGTCGGTCAGGACGAGGCTGTCCAGCTGGTGGCGGATGCGATCATCCGGGCTCGATCCGGAATCAAGGATCCGCGCCGGCCGATCGGCTCGTTCATCTTCCTCGGCCCGACCGGCGTTGGGAAAACCGAGCTTGCCAAGGCGCTGGCAGCCGCCCTGTTCGACACCGAAGAGAACATGATCCGCATTGACATGAGCGAGTACCAGGAGCGGCACACGGTGAGCCGGCTGGTCGGTGCCCCGCCCGGCTATATCGGCTATGAGGAGGGCGGCCAACTCACCGAGGCCGTCCGCCGCAAGCCTTACTCGGTGATCTTGCTCGATGAGATCGAGAAGGCTCATGTCGACGTGTTCAACACCTTGCTGCAAGTCCTCGATGACGGCCGATTGACCGACTCCCACGGCCGTACCGTCGACTTCCGCAACACAGTGGTGATCATGACCTCGAACATCGGCTCGGAGTATTTGATGCAAGGCGTGACCGCGGACGGCGAGATCAAGGAGGATGCCCGCAGCCTCGTGATGGGTGCGCTTCGGAATCACTTCCGGCCGGAGTTCCTGAATCGCGTCGACGAGATCGTGCTGTTCAAGCCACTCACTCTGGCAGAGATCGAGAAAATTGTGGACCTGCTTCTCAATGATCTTCGTACTCGGCTTTCTGAGCGGCGAATCGTCCTCGACGTCACCGAGCCGGCGCGTCGCTTCATTGCTGATCAAGGATTCGACCCGGCCTACGGGGCCCGGCCGCTGCGGCGCTTCATCGCACGGGAGGTGGAGACTCGCGTCGCCCGAGCACTCTTGCGGGGTGATCTTCCCGATGGTGGAGTGATCATGGTCGATCTAGTGGACGGTGAGCTTACTGTGGTACCTACCGCCGGGCCCCCGCCGGAAGAGAGGGCAGCTGCATGAGCGCGAACGTGGAGAATTCCGCGACCCAGATCGTGGTGTGCTCCAATTGCCAGACCAAGAACCGCGTACCTTCGGTGGCCCATGGCGTACCGCGCTGCGGAAAGTGCCGCGAGCCGCTGCGCTGGGTGGTGAACGCCGATGATGCCGACTTCGCATCGGTGGTCGAAGCCGCCACCATTCCCGTGTTAGTGGATATCTGGGCACCCTGGTGCGGACCCTGCCGCATGGTCAGTCCGGCCTTGGAGCAGATCGCGGGTGAATTTGCCGGCCGGATGAAGCTAGTCAAGGTCAACGCCGATGAGTCACCGGTCGTGAGTCAACGTTTCGAGGTCCTGGCGATCCCGACCCTGCTGCTGATGGAGCACGGCGAGGTGATCGACAAGCAGGTCGGCGCTGCTCCGGTCTCACACCTTCGGTCCTGGGTGACCTCGAAGCTCAATCTGACCTCTTCATGATCACTTCGCGTTAGTTCCCGCACTTCGCGCTGGTTGGGTTTGACGCGAAGTGCAGGGAACTAACGCGAAGTGGGCTAGGTGGTAGCGAGAACACCTGCAGCGCCCTCGACTCCGGGAAGCCGTACGCGCGGAGCTTCGGCAAGAAACTGCGGGCGAGTTGCAAATCGGAATCGATTGAGAAGGGGCGTTCGCCCACACTTTCTTGGACCAGCTCGGGCCTCACGTAGTGCTGATGCCGACTTAGCCTGTCTCCAGCACCTCGTAATGCCCGATCCAGGTGTCCTTGAGGAGGTGCTCCTCCTCCGGGGCGATTACGGCCTCCTGCCAGCGCTCACCTGCAAACGCCCGTATCGACTCCACGTCCTCCCATACTGTGACGTAGACGAATTCAGTCGAGGATGAGTCACGCGGCCTCCCAACATGCTGCGCGACGACCCCCTTCTGCTGTGACACCAGGGGTATGGCCGTATCGCGCAGAAACGACTCGAACTCAGCTTCCTTGCCGGCATGGATCGTCGGCCTAAAGACGCGGATGATCACGGCACTCTCCTCTTTGGTTGCATTGCCGCACAATCTCAGGCCTCGCGGGTCCTGGGTGAGCTCTGCAATGTCCGGGCTGGGTCCCGCTCGACCAGCGGATCCAATACTTCGTCGATCTTGGCCAGCAGCTCATCCTGCAACTTGACCCCAGAGGCCGCCGCGTTGTCCTCAACCTGCTCCGGGCGCGATGCCCCGATGATCGCACTCGCCACATTGTCGTTCTGGAGCACCCACGCGACGGCCAACTGTGCCATCGAAAGCCCGGCCTCCTTAGCGAGCGGCTCGAGCTGCTGGACACGTTCCAAGACGTCATCGCTCAACCACCGCTTGATCATGTTCGCGCCACCTTTCTCATCGGTGGCCCGCGAGCCGGACGGCGGCTGCTCGCCGGGCCGGTACTTTCCGGTGAGCACGCCCTGGGCGATTGGCGAAAAGACGATCTGCGAGATGCCGAGTGATACAGAGACCGGTACGACGTCGCTCTCGATTACCCGCCACAGCATGGAGTACTGCGGCTGGTTGGAGATCATGTGGAAGCCGAGCTCCTCGGCTAGGTCGTGGCCGTCCTGGATCTGCTGAGCCGTCCATTCGCTGACGCCGACATAGAGCACCTTGCCCATCCGTACCAGATCGGCGAACGCCTGCATTGTCTCTTCGAGAGGGGTCTCGTAGTCGAAACGATGGGCTTGGTAGATATCGACGTAGTCGGTTTGCAAGCGGGCAAGCGATCCGTTGATCGACTCCATGATGTGCTTCCGCGACAGCCCGACGTCGTTGTGTCCTTTGGGTCCGGTGGGCCCGAAGACCTTGGTGAGGATCTCCAGCGACTCCCGCCGCTCACCCTTCAGGGCCTCGCCGAGCACCGTCTCGGCTTGCGTGTTGGCGTACACGTCCGCGGTGTCGAACGTCGTAATGCCGGCGTCGAGCGCAGCCCGTACGCACGCCTTCGCTTGATCGTTCTCCACTTGTGAGCCATGCGTCAGCCAGTTGCCGTACGTGATTTCTGAGATCTTGAAGCCGGAGTTGCCGACGTACCGAAATTCCACCATGGCCCCCTTGTCTTGTTGAATCTGATCTTTCGCCGCTTAGACATCGCGCCAAATTGCGGACTTGCGGATCTCATACTCAGCTGCGCTGATCATGCCACCGTCCCGCAGTGCTCGAAGCTCGGCCAGCACCTCCAGCGGGTCGCGGCGCGGCCGGACTTCACCACGAATCGCCTCACGGGCCTCATCGGCGAGCATCTCGCCCTGAGTGCCCAAGATCTGGTCGACGGTGAGACTACCGCTGGCCGTGGTGACCCGGACGGTGCCTGAGACTCTGCGGGTGGCGGCTTCGATGGCAACAACATTGTGCAACGGCACGCTAAAGGCAAGCTCAGTGCTGCGGCGCGAGCGGAACAGAATGCGTTCGCTGGTCAGTACGAATAAGCCCATTTGCCGGTTATACCGCCCATCCATCATCCGTAACACGGTTTCTGACTCGGTGAGCGAGGACTGCAATCGGGCGACATGGACATCTGAGCGCTGATCCGATGCCATTGCAGCTGCCGCAGCTAATACATCGGGCCGCAGGTTGTAGGGGGCGAGGCGGTCGTGGACGCTGGGCCGTAACCACCTGAACCATGACATCGTCGCGTCCTTGTCTTGCGGATGATCATCGATGATGACACTTGAGCTGCCGCGGGCACCAAAGGGGCCTAGGGCATCCGGCTCCGTCGCTGGCTCCAAGATCACTCAAAGTCGAGCCGTACTTGATCAACTCGATGCGGTTGCAACAGTTAGGCTCCTCAGATGAGCAGCAGCAGCGCCCTATCGCGCAGCTCACCAGAGTCCGAGGGCGTCGACCCAGCGGGAATCCAGGTCTTCCTCGACACCTTGGAGTCTGCGCCAGACATCGAGATGCACAGTTTGATGATCATCCGGCACGGTCAGGTGGTCGCGGAGGGCTGGTGGTCGCCGTACGCGCCGGAG
>DATCXA010000534.1:0-6854 GCA_036566085.1 Propionibacteriaceae bacterium | reverse complement strand
GCTCCGGCGCCGCGTACCGGCTGATCACCAACGATCATGGATTCGCCGACCTGTGGCTACAGCAGGGCCATTCCGGCCCAGGCAACACGGCGTCGCTCGGCGAGCTCGTGAGCGATAACTCGGCCGATTTCAGCCGGCGCATAGACCTGGTGCTAGCCAAAGCTGCACCCGCGGCGCAGCTAGTCACCAGCCGAGCGGAGGTCACGGGGGATGAGCTCAACGATCGAGACCCAGTCACCAGGCTATGGCCATCGGATCACGCGGGCGTTGTGGTACAGCTGGAGATCGGCTGATGATCATGTTTGACGCCCTCTCGCCGCAACGGCGCCGCCTGGTACTTGGTGCCGGTGCGCTCGTGCTGCTGCTGATCACGGCAATCGCAGTGGTCGCTGTTGTCCGGGTCGCGGCCAACTCCATTCATCCCGTTCCGCAGGGAGATCCCGGCCCGGTGCTCCTAGTGCCGGGATATGGCGGGAGTGGGCAGTCGCTCCAGCCGTTGGCCGCTGCCTTGCGCTCGGCCGGCCGCACGGTGGTCATCGTCCAACCGGTTGACGATGGTACAGATGATCTTCGAAAGCAGGCGGAGCATCTGGCAGAGGTTGCTGATCAGGTACGCGACGATGCCGGCGCCGCATCAGTGGACGTGATTGGTTACTCTGCCGGCGGCGTTGTGGCCCGCTTATGGGTCCGAGATGACGGCGGTGGCCAGGTGGCCCGCCGAGTCCTTACCCTCGGCTCGCCACACCATGGAACCAGCCAGGCCGCTCTCGGTGCCGAACTTGCAGGCGGATGTCCGACGGCCTGCGAGCAGCTGGTTCCCAATAGCGACCTGCTGCGGCGCTTGAACGCCAGTGACGAAACCCCGGCCGGACCGCTGTGGACAACCGTACGGTCGGCGAGCGACCAAGTGGTCACGCCGGTCGATTCCGCTGCCTTGTCAGGCGCCCTGAACATCCTGGTCCAGGACGTGTGCCCAGGATCGGTCGCAGCCCACGGTGATCTTCCGAGCAATCCGGTTGTCTTGGCAGCTCTTGGCTCGGTGCTGGGGGTTGGCATGCCAGAACCACCAGCCAACGTTGAATGCTGAACTCAGTCGTCGATGTCTTTGGTACCGAAATTTGCCCAGGCAGCCAGCGTGAATACAGTCAAATAGCCGAGCTGTACCTCAAGCCCGCGTACCACATCGCGCCACAAGATCGGATCCCGGAACAGATCGACGAACGCGAGCCAGTAGCGAGTCGGCAAAAACGGATGCAATGCGCCGGCAGCATCCAGCCCGAGCAGCACGGTCGAGGCGACGAGCACACCGATCGTGCCCAGCGCAGCGCCAATCGCTGATCTTGTCAACGTTGAGAAGAACAAGGCGATCGCAGCGACGCCGAGCATGCAGATGATCACATAGCCAAGAGCCAGTGCAGTTCGCCAGCTGAGCTCTTGCTGGCTCAGCGTCGAGCCGCTGAGGCTCACCGTCCCGGTCGCTGGCGCCCGTCCCAGCAGCAACCGCCCCTCAGCGTAGGAGACAGCGGCGACCACGAGAACGGCAAGCAGCACGAACGCAACGATGGTCGCCAACTTGGCAAGCAGCAGGTGGGTACGCCCGACAGGGCGGACAAGCAGATAGCGCAGCGTCCCGGTCTGGCTTTCTCCGGCGATCGCGTCGCCGCCGAGGACAGCAACGGCGATCGGCAGCAGCAGCGGCAGTACCACGCCGAGGGCAGCGAGGGGAAACAGTGTGCCGTCGCTCAGCACCGCCGAAAGGAAAGGTGGGCCCGTACCCGGCCTGGGAGCAAGATCAGTTGCCGCCAGCAAGATCGCGACCAGAGTTGGCAGAGCAACTAGCATCCCGATGATCAACCAGGTCCGCGGTCGGCGGATCATTTTGATCAGCTCGACGACGATCATGCCGGCGCCGCCTCGACCTCAAGAATGACCTCCTCCAGCGTCCGGCGGTACGGACCGATTTCATCTACAGAGACGCCTTCACCAACGAGATAGGCGTTCAGTCCGGCAGGATCCTCCGCCCGAACCAGTAGACGATCACCTGCGACGGACACCACGGCTATCCCGAGCAAGTCTTTAGTGCGGGCCAGGTCGGGCGTCCGTACCGAGACCAGTCCAGTCGGTCGCAGCACTGTGTCCAGCTCCTCCTGGAGGATGAGCCGCCCGCCACGCAGCACGCCGACGCGGGTACACATCTGCTCGATCTCTGCCAGTAAGTGGCTGGAAAGAAAGATCGTGGTCCCTTGAGCATTCAGCTCGAGCAGCAGTCGTCGGATCTCCTGGATGCCCTGTGGGTCCAGGCCATTGCTCGGCTCGTCCAAGATCAGCAGCGCCGGTCGGCGCATCAGTGCGGCCGCCAGCCCGAGACGCTGGCGCATGCCTTGGGAGTAGGTGCGGACTGGGCGGCGATCGGCGGGATCGAGCCCGACCTGCTCCAGCGCCGTAGCGATGCGGGTCCGGCGCACCTGCCCTCGGCTGCGGTCCGATCCGGTGGCGTCAAGCAGTGCGAGGTTTGCACTGCCCGACAGGTGCGAATACGCCGCGGGACTTTCCACCAGAGAGCCGACGCGCGGCAGTACGCTCCGGCGTGCGGTCGGCATTGGCATTCCGAGCACCTCCGCTTCGCCGGATGTGGGCAGCACTAGTCCGAGCAGCATGCGTACGGTGGTCGTCTTGCCCGAACCGTTTGCCCCGAGGAAGCCGTACACGTCACCTGTTCGAACCTCGAGGTCCACCGCGTCGACCGCCCGCAACGCGCCGTATCGCTTGGTCAGGGCTCGAGTCCGGATGACGTGGCCATTGCTGAGAGCCGCGCTATTCATTGCCGCTCCAGCAGTTCGGCCGCGGCCTTCTGCAGTGTCTCCGCTGTCACAGTGCCTGCCAACAAGAACGTGCCGCCGAGCTGCTCCCGAGGCGTGAGCAACAATTCGACAGGCCCCACCGGCACTAGCGTGCCGAAATCAGTAGGTTGCGCGGTGCCACGTTCCCGCAGCTGTCGGCGCAGCGGCCCCGCAACCTGGCCGCGTAGCGGCAGAGCGATCAAGGTCGTCGGGCCACGGCCGTAGATCCCGACAGCGCCGGGGTCTTCGCCATCGCGTGAGCTCAGCCCGGCAAGGGAAGCCGGCAGATCGTACTCCGCAAGTGCGTTTGCGGCCGCGGCAACGTCGACTGACGGCTCGTATTCCACCCGTACGCCTTCGGCCAGGCTGAAGTGGGTCACTGTCGTCGGGGGTGCGCCGACCTTGAGCTTCCGAAGCGTTGTCGTGAGTACCGGACGCTGCTCAGCCACGCCATAGAACTCCACCTCGAGCGGCAACCCGGTCACCGGGTCGGCCCAGATATCGACATGGCCGACGGTGGTTGCCTTCTCGTTGGGCGTCAATCGCAGACCTGGTGCATCAATGTCCGCTATGCGCCGTACCGGCAGGCGGCTTAGCTCACTCTGACGCGCGCCCTGTAAGAGCGACCTTGCGAAGGTTGGCGGCAAGAGGTCTGAGGCATCCGGCAATCTGATCTTGGAAACCGGTGAATACGTCGCGGTTTCGGACTCGAAGACCCAGCGAACAATGCCCCAGCCCTGACGGAACAGGTCGGTCTCGCCCGTGCTGCGGATTCGGTCGACGCGCCAGTCATCGGCACTGCGCCACCACACTCGCAGCTGGGTGTTGTCGCCGAGCAGTTGGGCAAGCGTGGCGAATGACTCATTGTCGGGGACTTGGAGCGTTCCGGCCGTCTCCACGAAGCCGGACCATCCGACACTGCTGGATTGCTGGATATGGCCCGCGAGCTCGGCGGCAGAGATCTCTGAAGGTGTGGCCGACCGGGCACTAATGAAAAGCGGCGTGGCGATGAAGGCAGCAGCGGTCAAGAGCACGACCAGCCAGCGCGCCGACATGGCGCCACTGTAGGTCGGCCTCACCAACGGCAAGCCACCAAGAGCTATTGACACAACTCCGCGTCCGTCACTAGGACCTCGCATTACGTATAGATGGTGCGGTGTCTGAGTAACTGACGCGGAGTTGATGAGGTCGAGCGGGGGTGTCGGGCGAGCAGCTCTACTTCTCTGAGACTTCTTCCAGTACCTTTCCAACGACCTCGTTCGGGAGGGCTCGGGCTACATCGGCCTGAGCCACGATGCCGACAAGTTGGTGTCCGTCAATGACCGGCAGGCGGCGTACCTGATACTTCGCCATCGTCCTAAGGGTTTCTTCGGCGGAATCATCGGCGCCAATGGTCACTGGCTTGCCCTGGGCCAGGTCAGATGCCCTAAGAGAATTGGGATCCTTGCCCTCGGCAATGCATTTCACGACGATGTCGCGATCAGTGAGCATCCCCTTGAGTCGCTGATCTTCACCACAGATCGGTAGCGCGCCAACGTCGAGGTCGCGCATTTTCCGGGCGGCTTCGACCAGGGTTTCGGTTGAGTTGACGCACTCTACGCCCTGGGACATCAGTTCTCGGGCTGTTGCCATAGCAGACTCCTCCTTGAGTTCGGGTTCGCAGTTTCCTACCCCGTGTGGAAGGTCACAAACTCGCCTCTTTGGCCCTCGATGCGGACGGCTGTCGGCTGATCCGGCGGAGACAGGTAGCTGATCACCCGGCGGACTGAGCGCCGCTCGGGCAAAGAAAATCTTGCGCATTGCCGCAACGAATCCACAGTGGAGCGGTGATTCCCATCACAGATTGTCCATATGCGTTGCAGCGCACTTTGGCGCTCGGTGACCGCTTCGGTAAAGTACCTCGGGACTCGCGAGCTAGCATTTTAGCCCGAGATGCGGCCGCACCAGTGTCGTGTACCCGACCGACGCCAGTCGCCAGTTGCCAGGAAACGTTATGCCGCAAGCCGCACCACCAAGATCACAACAAAGTTATCGGCACGAGGCGTTCATGTGGCGCGATGCTGACGACTATGCCACTGTCCTGACTTCATTTGTGGAAGACGGGCTGGCCGCGGGCGAGGCGGTCATGGTCGCGGTAGTGCGGCGTCATGCCAACTGGTTGCGGGAAAGCTTGGGCTCTCAGGCGCGCAAAGTGAAATTCGTCGACATGGCCAAGCTGGGCCGTAATCCCGCACGAATCATTCCGGCTTGGCAAAAGTTCGTTGATCAACACTCCGGCTACGGCCGTCCCGTACGCGGCGTGGGTGAACCAATCTGGGCCGGACGGCGTCCCGAGGAAATCTTGGAATGTCAGCTGGATGAGGGCTTGCTGAACCTCGCGGTGGATCCGAAGATCCCGCTCTGGTTGATCTGTCCGTACGATCTGCGCGGCCTGGACCCATCGGTCATCAAGGAAGCGCATCGCAGCCACCCCGCCGTCATGGAGGGCGACCGGTATCACGGCAACTCCCAGTACGGCGGGCGAGCCCATGTGGAGGCGATGTTTAGCGCGGAACTCCCCGATCTCGGTGCAGAGCCTGTGGAGTACCCATTCACCTCTGAGTCTGTCGACCGCGTCTTCAATATCGTGACCCTGGATGCCTACGGCGCAGGGCTTTGGTCGGACAAGGTAACTGATCTTGCTGCCACATCACGCCGGCTTGCCTCATGCAGTCTGCGTCGCGGAGCCACGCAGGGGACATTGCGGATCTGGGACCTGCCGTACGCGCTGATCTGTGAGGTCTCCGACGACACCATGATCGACGACGTGCTGGCTGGTCGGCGGGCACTCGTCTCCAACGACCGCGATGGACTGTCCTCGGCAAACCGGAAATGTGATCTTGTACAGCTGCGCTCCACCGTCTCGGGGACGACGGTGCGTCTGCACATGTGGAAGCAGTAAACCTCAGCTGAGCTTGGCTCGGCGCACGGATCAGCACCTTCGTCATTAATACATCGAATCGATAACGATTCGACGAATGCCCACGCACATGTATTTCTTCGTGGGGACCTGTGCTCTCAGCATAGAGGGACTCCGCGAAACTCGGCCAGCGCTGATACGTACCCACGCTGAGAAAGGGGACTTCATGCCCAGCAGACGCGTCCGCCCTGTGGTCCTGACCGTCCTTTTTGCTTCGCTATTGACTTTCGCCAATTCTGCTGCGGCATACGGTGATGATCCCGAGAAACCTCCCTGCGCTCCCGTGACCCAATTTAGCTCTTTCAATTTTTCCGATTCAACCAAGATCGACAATAAATGGAATCCCTTGATTCCGGGGACGCAGTTCACGCTAAATGGAGAGGCGGACCGGGGCGGCGGGTTGCTGCCTCATGAGGTGATAACCACAGTCACCGACCTGACCAAGGTGGTCGATGGTGTGCGTGCCGTTGTCATCTTGGAAAAAGACCTCAACGAAGGTGAGCTCCAGGAAGCCGAGCTGAACTTCCAAGCACAAGACAACGCCGGGAATATTTGGAACCTTGGGGAGTACCCGGAGGAGTACGAGAACGGCAAGTTCGACGCGGCGCCGGATGTCTGGATCGCTGGGACGTCCGACACCGAGCCGGGCAACTCAATGGTGGGAAATCCGCAGCTTGGATCGCCGGAGTATCTCCAGGGATGGTCGCCAGAGATCGAGTTTTTGGATTGCGCCAAGGTCGCCGAAATGCAGCAAAGGACCTGCGTACCGGCCAGCTGCTATGAGGACGTCATGGTGACTCATGAGCGGAGTCCACTTGAGCCGGAGAGTGGTTACCAGCTCAAGTACTATGCGCCGGGAATCGGGACTGTTCGGGTCGGCGCCGTGGGCGATCCGGAAGGCGAAACGCTGGTCCTTACCAAGGTTTCCCAGCTCAGTCCGAATGATTTGGCTAAGGCTCGTCAGCAAGCGCTGGAGCTGGAAAAGCGCGCGTACAAGGTGAGTCCTGTCTACCGGAATACCCATCCTGCCGATCCGCCAGCCACTGTGGCGGGGG
>DATCXA010000525.1:0-6559 GCA_036566085.1 Propionibacteriaceae bacterium | reverse complement strand
GCGCTCCAACAATGAGACGGCCTCCGGGCTCAGGCCGGCACGTGCGGCGAGGGTCTCTTGGGATAAGCCGGAGCGCCTTCGTAGGCGCCGCAGCTCCTGGCCGAATAGGTTCATTTCTTGCTACATAAAGGAAATCGTGTTGTCAGGCTGGTCAGATTTGGGCTAGCTCAGCGGCGTGGTGCTTCTGGATTGTTCGTCTGCTGTTCGTGGTCGCACATTTGCCGCAGTGTTCAAGATATGTGAGGCGGGTCTAGGGGGATAGGCCAGCCATCGGGGGAATTTCTCAGCCGATCGCACACCCTAACAAGCAGGGTGTCGCCTGGCATGGGGCGTGGAGGGTGTCAGTCTACGGGGGCCCGCTTGTCGTAGCGGGATGACGGCACCCTCCGATCCGGGTTTCGATCAACACTCTGGCGTCGGCCTCGTTGCACTGAGCTTCGAAATCCGACGCCTGACCTGACAATCGGGAGCCCGACGCTAGCTTTGGGGCGTGACTAGCCCTTTTACGCCCGATCTGTGGCATGCGGTGGAGGGCTTCGACTTCACCGACATCACCTATCACCGTGCCAATGACGCTCCGGTCGTACGGATTGCCTTTGACCGGCCCGAGGTTCGCAATGCATTCCGGCCGCACACCGTGGATGAGCTCTTTGCCGCCGTGGACAACGCTCGGATGTCGTCAGACGTGGGCGCGGTGCTGCTAACAGGAAACGGGCCGTCGCCCAAAGACGGCGGATGGGCGTTCTGCAGCGGCGGCGATCAGCGGATCCGAGGTCGCGCCGGATACCAGTACGAGTCGGCGGACAAGCGCCCTGCTCAATCGCACTCGGCCGCGGCGCTTGGACGGCTCCACATTCTCGAGGTCCAGCGGCTGATCCGCTTCATGCCCAAGATCGTGATCGCTCTGGTCAACGGCTGGGCAGCCGGTGGCGGACATAGCCTGCACGTGGTCTGTGACCTCAGTTTGGCCAGTGCCGAGCATGCCCGCTTCAAGCAGACCGATGCCGATGTCGGCTCCTTCGACGGTGGTTTTGGGTCGGCGTACTTGGCACGCCAGGTCGGGCAAAAATTCGCGCGGGAGATCTTCTTCCTGGGCGAGACCTACACAGCGGACGACGCGTACCGCATGGGCATGGTGAATCGTGTGGTGCCGCACTCCGAGCTGGAGACTGTGGGGCTGGAGTGGGCGAAGATCATTTGCAGCAAGAGTCCCACCGCTCAGCGGATGCTGAAGTTCGCATTCAATGCGATCGATGATGGCCTCATCGGCCAGCAGGTCTTTGCCGGCGAGTCCACCCGGCTGGCCTACATGACCGACGAAGCGGTCGAGGGCCGTGACGCCTTCCTCGAAAAGCGTCAGCCCGATTGGAGCCGCTTCCCCTACTACTA
Organism: Propionibacteriaceae bacterium; assembly: GCA_036566085.1. Lineage (GTDB taxonomy): Bacteria > Actinomycetota > Actinomycetes > Propionibacteriales > Propionibacteriaceae > Microlunatus. The sequence continues at coordinate 5,170 of DATCXA010000525.1, read as the reverse complement.
CTGACTCTGCGGTTAGACGACACCGTAGAGACGGTCGCCGGCATCGCCGAGGCCTGGGACGATGTAGCCGAGGTCGTTCAGCCGTTCGTCCAGGCCGGCGAGTACCAGAGTGCAAGGTACGTGAAGTTCAGCCACCAACTCCTTGAGCCGGGCGATCCCTTCCGGTGCCGCGATCAGGCAGATGCAGGTGATGTGATCAGCGCCGCGCTTGACCAGAAATTGCACTGCCGAGCCAAGAGTGCCGCCGGTCGCCAGCATGGGATCGAGTACGTAGCACTGCCGTCCGGTCAGGTCCTCAGGCAACCGTTCGGCGTACGTCGTCGCGACCAGAGTCTCTTCGTTGCGCACCATGCCGACGAACCCGACTTCGGCCGTCGGAATCAGCCGGGTCATGCCTTCGAGCATCCCCAGGCCGGCCCGCAGAATCGGCACCACCAACGGCCGCGGAGGCGCCAGCTTTACTCCGACCGCTTCTTGCAGCGGCGTGCGAACCGTGCGTGGCACCACGCGAACGTCGCGGGTCGCCTCGTACGCGAGCAAGGTGACAAGTTCTTCGGTGAGCCGCCGAAACGTAGGGGAGTCGGTGGTCTCGTCGCGCAGCACAGTGAGCTTGTGAGCGACAAGCGGATGGTCGACGATACGTAGCTCCACGCTGGAACCGTAGCGAGGGAGTGCCTGAGATTGGGGATTGGACTCGTGTCCAGGCTAGGTGTCTGACACGATGGATCGGGTTTCGCGATTCTGCGGAGGAGGGGAGTCATGTCGGAGTTCGACGACGAGGAGTACGAGTCGTTCGAGCTGGACGGCGCGAGCAAGAGCGCTGCCTCGGCTAGCGGGCGAGCAGGCGCTGATGACGAGTTCGACGATGAAATTGACGATGATGAAGATTTCGATGAGGTCGATCTTGAAGATGCCGCCGACGACGAGATCGATTTCGTGCTCGCTGCCTATCGCGAGGACGGCCAGCCGTACGTGCAGTCGCTGAGCAAGGACCTCGCGAACGATCTTGAAGAGTTGATCGTCCAGCTGCGTCGATTACCCGGCGATGCTGGTGCCTTGGGGTTCGTGAGCTTGGTTGAAGAAGTCTTCGTGATCACTCGGGTGCGTGGGCAACATGTCCAAGTGCTGCTGTCCGATGCGGCGGCGGCGAGTGATTGGCCGATAGCCCGAGATGTCGTGGACTATCTCGGTGAGGAGCCTTTGGATGAGGAAGAGGATGAGGGCGAGCCGATCGGTGATCTTGGCATCGTTGCCGACCTTGGGCTGAGCGACTTCGACATGAGCGCCATCATCGACAACCTGGAATTGGGCAGCGTCGAGATGCTGACCCAGATCGCGGACAAGATCAAACTCAATCCCCAGTTCCGTAAGGCCGTCGAAGCAGCCGTTGGGTGAGCGAGTACAGCGGGTTGAGCCAGTGGGAGCATCCCATGCGGCTCGCGCTCGATCAGGCGCGGATGGCGGCGATGCATGGTGATGTGCCCGTCGGCGCTGTGCTGGTTGACGAGGCCGGCAGCGCGCTGGCCGCCGCTGGCAATGAACGTGAGGTCAGACATGACCCGACCGCACATGCCGAGATCTTGGTGTTGCGGGAGGCGGCCAGACGAGTGCACTCGTGGCGGTTGACCGGCCTCACCCTGGTTGTCACCCTCGAGCCGTGCACCATGTGTGCTGGCGCTCTGGTGTTGGCTCGGGTCGCGCGGCTCGTCTTCGGCGCCTTTGATCCAAAGGCCGGGGCGGTCAGCTCGCTGTTCGACGTGGTGCGCGATCCACGGCTCAACCATCGCGTCGACGTCCGCAGCGGCATCCTCGAGGCCGAGTGCGGCGCCCTGTTGAAGGAGTTTTTCGCCAGCCGCTAAACCGCGTGCTCGGCGGCGGAAAGCTACGTTTACGTAGGTTTCCCACGGTCTACACATGTTGCAGCCTAAGCAGACCGCCAGCAAGCTATGCAGACCCCCGACCGACCAGCCGCCAGCCGCTTGGGCGTGCACGATCATGAAACCGGCTGGCGCCAGCGCGACGGCTTGGTAGTCTCTCCGGCGGTGGCGTGTCTGAGCGGCCTAAAGAGCGCGCCTCGAAAGCGCGTGAGGGGCAACCCTCCGCGGGTTCAAATCCCGCCGCCACCGCCAACTGACAAGGCGAAACGCTGGTCCCGCCCCAAGGTGGGCGCCGGCGTTCGAGGTCTTGGTCTCATCTTTGGTCTCATCTGGCTATATTGCGATCGTCTTTTGCGCTGTTTGGGCTTGACCAGAGCAGCACGTCGAGCCGACTCGCCACGTCGCTGTGAATCGGAGCAACGACGTGTGCGTAGCGGCTTACCATCGCCGTCGTTGACCATCCCAGAACGCTCATGATCGTGCGCTCGTGCACTCCCAGGAGCAGGAGCACCGTCGCAGCGGTGTGGCGCGCGTCGTGGAGTCGGCCATCCCGTACTCCCGCAGCCTTGAGCAGCTTCTTCCAGTTGTCCCAGTCAGTACGCGGGTTCAGCGCTCGACCAATCTCGTCACTAAAGATCCACCCTTCGTCAACCCACAGCTGAGCGGCCGTGCGTCTCTGGACCGCCTGAGCTTTAGCGTGGTCCCGAAGCAGGTCGAGCACCGCTTCCGGCAGTGGGACCACCCGGCGGCCAGCACGCGACTTAGTCGTGTCGACATCTGGCCGCGAGAGCACCCGATTGGGGCAGTGACCGGCGTACTTGTGGCCGCAGTGGGGCTGACATTGGTGTTCATAACGGGGCCGAGTTCGACTGCGCTTGATCGTCAGGACTGATCGTGACCAATCGACGTCACCCCACTGAAGGCCCAACGCTTCCCCTTGCCGCAAGCCGAGGGCCAGGGCGAAGACCCAACGTGCGCCGTTGAGCTCCTGTTGGGCCGCGACGAAGAGTTGTTGTAGTTCGTCGACGGTGTACGGCTCCACGTCATAGTCATTCACAGGCGGCGTCTTCGCCATCTCCGCAGGGTTTCGAGCTAGATGACCTCGCCGCACAGCCTCGTTGAGCGCGGTCCTGATCGTCCGGTGCACCTGGTGCACGCGACCGGGACTCATTGTTGTGCCACGCCGAGTGCTCAGCTTGAGCATGCTGACGTAGAGACGCTCAAGGTGCTCGGGCCTCAGGGTGTGAAGCCGGTGGCGGCCGATGCCTGGGATCAGGTGCACGTTGACCGCCGCGCGGTAGCCCTCATAGGTGCTCTGCTTCACAAATGGCCGCGAGAGGTGTTCGAGCCAATGTGTTAGCCACGCCTCGACAGTCCAGTTCTCCTGGATCTCCTGAGCCAGTCCGTCATCGCGGGCTCGCTCCCATTCGGCCACCTTCTCCGTTACGACCGTCTTGCTCTTCGACGACACGTGCCGTCGATCTTTGCGCCCCTGGTCGGTCAGGCCCATAGACACCCGCCCATGCCACAGACCATCAGCGCCTTTATAAATCGTCGAACGCCCGTCGGGTTGATGGTGCCGCTTTGTCATGCGGCACCTCCGCGCTGGCAATCCCTCAACGCATCAAGGAAGGCGACCAAAGCGTCGGCTGGTACCCTGCGCAGGCGACCGATTCGGACGGACTCAACGGCGCCCGAACTGACCAACGCGTACATGACGGTTCTTCCGACCCCGAGTCGATCGGCGGCCTCTTCCACTGTTAGGACGAGGGGCAATCTGACTTGCTGATCCTCTTGAAAGTCATGCCTGGCTGGGTCTCGCGCCTCCCTCGAAGTCGAGTGTGGGGTCTGCGGTCCGGGCCCCAAACGCGACTGCGGCGTGACTTCGTTCTTCGCTCCGCTCACCCCTGACATCTGGCCTCCGAACGCTCAACCGCCTGGCATGCCCATCAAGCCAGTGACGACGGCACCTCGCACGGACAAACCGTGACCTGTGGATGACAGGCCCTACGGTCCCCAAGGGGATAAAGCGAAGTTGGCGGTCATCAGGATCAAGCTATTTAGGAATTCGGTCGTCGACAGCTATCGCGCAGCGGGTGACCGGGCCCAACGACCCACGCGGGCCTGATCAAACTAGAGGCCTGCTCGACAATTCCAGATCACGCCGGGTCTGGGTAGCGCGCCCACCATGTCGAAGCATCCAACCCTGACCTCTTCCATGCCATCGACAGTCGGCTTGTGTGGTGGAGCGGCCCTGAGGCTGGCGAGTGGTCACCCGCGTCCTCCATTGACCGCGACTGTGCGAGCGGATTGGTAAGCAGCTTGGTAATCAGCGTCGTCGTCAGGCTGACCTCCTCGTTGATGATACGAAACTGGTGAGTTGGTCGGCTTAGTTGGCCATGGCGACGGGTGAACGGTGACCTGGTAGCCGAGGGCTTGGAGGTCGCATACGGCACGGCTGCACGTTTGCTGGGGTCGTGCCTGCTGTAGTAGTCCGGTCCTGGGTCTTGGTAGTAGGTGACGGTGCTGAGCATGTGCCAGACGGCGGTGAGGATCGCCCGTTCGATCGCGACGACGGCTCTGAGTTTTCCGCGGCGGGCGGCGATGCGTCGGTACTTGGCGCAGAGGTAGGTGTTGCGCTGTCTGGTTGTCGACATGGCGGCGGTGCAAAGGGCAGCTTTGAGGTGGCGGTTCCCGGCTCGGGTGGGGGCCGTTCTGCGCCGGCCGGCGGACTCATGCTGCCGGGGACTGACCCCGGCCCAGGAGCATAGGGGGGCGGCGGTCGGGAAGGCGGTCATGTCGGCGCCGGTCTCTGCGATGATGATGTCGGCGACCTTCCAGCTCACCCCAGGGATGCTGGTGAGCAGGTCGCGCGGGGCCTGCACGGAGTTGATCTTCTACTCGATCCGCTGCTCGAGGTGTTGGATTACTGCGTTGTGCTGGTGGATTCTGTTGAGCAGAAGCCGCGTCATGAAGGCGTGGTGCTCAGTGAAGCGACCGGTCAAGGCTTCGGTCAGGTCGGCAGCGCTCACCTTCAACCCACCTCTGAGCAGCACCAGGGCAGCAGGGTCGGTCACCCCAGACATCAATGCGGTGAGGATCCGGCGACTGGCAACCCCTCACAGGTCGGTAACCACACTGGACAATTTGATCTGGGCGTCCTCGAGAAGCTTCTCCAACCGTTGCACCTCCCGGGCGCGATCCCGCGCGGTGATGGCCCGGGCACGGGTCAGGTCGCGGAGTTCACCGATCGGCGGCGGAGGTACCAGCGAGGCCCGAACCAGCCCGTGCGC
>DATCXA010000289.1:0-11104 GCA_036566085.1 Propionibacteriaceae bacterium | reverse complement strand
CCGGACATTCGGTGAGTAAGTGCATCCTTGCGGCCCTCACCATCGGCAAACATCACCTGGACTTGCCGGCCAACTTGCTTCTGGTTCTCCCCCATGGCGACGTTGCCGACCAACTCCACGAGGCGGTCATAGCGTTCCTGGACCACCGGTTTGGGAATCTGACCATCCATGGTCGCGGCTGGCGTTCCGGGACGGATCGAGTACTGGAAGGTGAAGGCCGATGCGAATCGCGCAGCCGCAACCACGTCAAGCGTGGCTTTGAAGTCCTTCTCGGTCTCTCCTGGGAAGCCAACAATGATGTCTGTCGTGATGGCGGCATCGGGCATCGCGGCGCGGACCTTATCGAGAATGCCCAGATACCGTTCGCTGCGATACGAGCGTCGCATCGCCCGTAGCACGGCGTCCGATCCGGACTGCAGCGGCATATGCAATTGAGGCATCACATTGGGTGTTTCGCTCATAGCGGCGATCACATCGTCGGTGAAGTCTTTCGGATGCGGAGATGTGAAGCGGACCCGTTCCAAGCCGTCAACCTGACCGCAGGCACGAAGCAGCTTCGCGAAGGCGCTTCGGTCACCAAACTCGACCCCGTAGGAGTTGACGTTCTGACCGAGAAGGGTCACCTCCTGAACTCCCTCGGCGACCAATGCTCTGATCTCGGCGAGGATGTCACCCGGCCGGCGGTCGGTCTCTCGACCGCGCAGTGAGGGCACGATGCAGAAGGTGCACGTGTTATTGCAGCCGACGCTGATTGAGACCCAAGCCGCATACGGCGAATCCCGGCGAGTCGGCAGATTTGACGGGAAGGTCTGCAACGCCTCCTTGATCTCAACTTGGGCCTCGTGCTGGACTCGCGCGCGTTCTAGCAGCACCGGCAGCGAGCCAATGTTGTGTGTGCCAAACACCACGTCCACCCACGGCGCCTTGCTGAGGATGATGCCTTTGTCCTTTTGTGCAAGGCAGCCGCCTACGGCGATTTGCATCCCGGGTCTTGCCTTCTTGGACGGCAGCAGGTTGCCGAGACTGCCATAAAGCCGGTTGTCGGCGTTCTCGCGCACCGCGCAGGTGTTGAAAACCACCACGTCGGGCAGCGACTCTTCCGCCGCCCGAAGGTATCCCGCTTCCTCCAGCAACCCAGCGAGCCGCTCGGAGTCGTGCACGTTCATCTGGCACCCGTAGGTGCGAATCTGATACGTGCGCTGATGAGTGGAGCGCTGATGAGTGGGTGCCTGCGTCTCGGTCACTGTCGACATAGCAGACCAAGGGTAATGCGCGCGAACAGCTAGAGATAAAGTGCCAATCCGTGAGTACAGCGCCCACCGGGGAACAGTACGAGATCACCTCAGGCGCCTATCGTGCCGTCGTCACCGAGGTCGGGGCGACGTTGCGCAGCTTCTCGGTCGATGGTCGCAATGTGGTACGCGGCTTCAGTGTCGACGACATGAGCAAAGCCGGCCGGGGCCAGAATCTGATCCCGTGGCCGAACCGAATTCGCGACGGCCGCTACAGCTTCAACGGGGTCACTCAGCAGCTCGCGCTCAGCGAACCGGCCAGGCACAACGCCAGTCACGGACTCGCGCGCTATGTGCCTTGGGCTCTGATCGACAAGAAGAAGGACGCGGTCACCAACCGGGTACGTATCCACCCTCAGCCTGGCTGGCCCGGCACGCTCGAGGCACTCATCACGCATAGCCTCGCCGAGGATGGTTTAACGGTGACCGTGGAAGCGACAAACATCGGTGCCACTGAATTGCCGTTCGGCTACGGCGCCCACCCATACCTGACGGTTGGAGAATCAACCGTTGACGAGGTCGTGCTCACGGTGCCTGCTGCGTCCTACCTGGAGGTGGACGACGAACGGCTGCTCCCGCTCAAGGTTTCACCCGTCGCAGGCACGGCGTACGACCTGCGCGAGGGCCGGGTGCTCGGATCGATGAGTCTGGACACGGCGATGACGGACCTGGCGCGCGATTCCGATGGGCGCTGGCGAGTGAGACTCCTCCTTCGCGACCGTTACGCCGAATTGTGGGGGGACGAGATGATGCGGTGGACTCAGGTTTTCACTGGGGGCCCGAACCGTGACTGGTCCATCGCTGTCGAACCTATGACGTGCGGGCCGGACGCGTTTAATGCCGGTGCGACCCACAGTGACCTGAAGGTGATCGCGCCAGGCGAAGCCTTTGTGGGCACATGGGGGATATCCGGTAGATAGCCTTGCAATGCATCTCTGCGACGCAAAGAACTTAGGGCTGTAACCGAAACTCAACACGTACGTGCGCCTTTTGGTCGACCAAAAGGTCTAGGGTCGGCCCCATGACGGAATCCGAAATCTCGTCAGAGGATGCGCCCGCCCAAGCCGAACCACAGTCCGACCCCATTCCGGATCCGACCGCTGGTCCGTCGGTGGCTCCAGACCACCTCGGTGGGCCTTTGGTGGTGCTCAGTGATGTTGACAAGTACTTCGGTGAGCTACATGTGCTCCAAAAGATCAATCTCACAGTGCGCAAGGGTGAGGTCGTCGTCGTCCTGGGACCGTCAGGCTCGGGCAAGTCGACCCTTTGCCGGGCTATCAACCGGCTAGAGGCGATCGAATCCGGGACCATCACCATCGACGGTCAGCAACTGCCCGAGGAAGGCAAGGCATTGGCTCATCTGCGCGCCGATGTCGGGATGGTGTTTCAGTCCTTCAACCTCTTCTCCCACAAGACGGTCTTGGAGAATGTCACGCTCGGCCCGATCAAGGTTCGCAAGAAGCCCCATGCCGAGGCCAAGCAACGTGGCATGGAGCTGCTCAAGCGGGTTGGGGTCGAGTCGCAAGCTGAGAAGTATCCGGCACAGCTGTCCGGCGGCCAGCAGCAGCGGGTGGCGATTGCTCGGGCGCTCGCGATGGATCCCAAGGTGATCTTGTTCGACGAGCCGACCTCGGCCTTGGACCCGGAGATGGTAAATGAGGTGCTGGATGTGATGGTCTCGCTGGCTCGCCAAGGTATGACGATGATCGTGGTCACGCACGAGATGGGGTTCGCCCGTAAGGCCGCGAACCGGGTTGTTTTCATGGATGACGGTCAAATCGTCGAGGAGGCGGACCCGAACTCGTTCTTCACGAACGCGCAGAGCGCACGAGCAAAAGACTTCCTGAGCAAGATCTTGACCCATTAACAACGCAAGGAGAGCAATGCACATCAGCAAGAAGATCCTCGCCATAGCAGCGGGATCGGCCGTCGCGCTGACCATGGCTTCGTGTGGGGGCGGCGGCGGAGCCGGAAGCACCACTGGTGACACCATCAACATCGGCATCAAGTACGACCAGCCCGGCCTTGGTCAGAAGGTCGGCGAGGACTACAAGGGCCTCGACGTCGACGTGGCGCGCTACGTTGCCAAGGAGCTTGGCTTCGAGGGCGACAAGGTGATCTTCAAAGAGACCCCGTCGGCTCAGCGGGAGACTGCGATTCAGGGCGGTCAGGTCGCACTCATCTTCGCGACCTACTCGATTACGGACGAGCGCAAAAAGAAGGTGTCCTTCGCTGGCCCCTACTTCATCGCCGGCCAAGATCTGCTCGTTCGCGCCGACAACACCGACATCACTGGACCGGATGCGATGAACGGCAAGACGCTGTGCTCGGTTACCGGCTCGACTCCGGCTGAGAAGATCAAGAAGGAGTACGCCACTACGGTGAAGCTGTTCGAGCAGGACACCTACTCCAAGTGCGTCGAGGCGCTGGTTGGCGGCACTGTGGACGCGGTAACCACCGACAACGTGATCTTGGCCGGCTTCGCCGCACAGCCGCAATACGCAGGCAAGCTCAAGGTTGTCGGTAAGCCCTTCTCGACCGAGAGGTACGGCGTTGGCCTGAAGATGGGCGACACCGAGCTATGCAACAAGGTGAATGCTGCGCTCGAGAAGATGGTCTCCGACGGATCCTGGCAGAAGGCTATCGACGCGAACGTCGGCCCATCGGGGTTCAAGGTTGACACCTCGACGAACCCACCAAAGCCTGACGCCTGCGCGGCGGCCTAGGGCGTACTGGAGTGTGATCGGGGCCGGCAACTTCCGGCCCCGAGAGGCCCAGGAGGCGTATTGAATGCTTAACGGTCTCAGTGAGCTGTTCGCCGAGTACAACGTGCTCGCCGCATTCTGGATGACGATCAAGCTAACCGTCGCATCCGCTATTGGAGCGCTGCTGATCGGCACGATCGTCGCAATCATGCGGGTATCTCCGGTCGCAGTGTTTAGGTCCGCCGGGACGGCGTACGTCACGCTGGTGCGCAACACACCCCTGACGCTGATCGTGTTCTTTTGTGCGTTCGGCTTCTACATCACCTTGCAGTACCGAATCGGGGCACAGGACTCACCCATCGACGTACAGAACTTCCGCTGGGGAGTTCTTGGGCTCGCCGTCTACCACGCGGCCTTTGTCGCCGAAGCGCTGCGAAGTGGCATCAACACCGTCCCAAAGGGTCAGGCCGAGGCCGCTAGGGCCATCGGCCTGGACTTCCGCCAGAGCTTGTCCAACGTGGTGCTGCCCCAGGCGTTCCGCGGAGCGATAGCCCCGCTGGGGAACGTGATGATCGCGCTCACGAAGAACACTACGGTTGTGGCCACCATTGGCGTGGCCGAGGCGTCCTATCTCATGAAGGGCATGATCGAGTTCCGTCCCGACCTGATCTACGTCATCTTCGGGATCATGGCGGCGGGATTCGTGATCTTGACGCTTCCCATCGGAATTCTTTTCACCACCTTTTCACGGCGACTGGCAGTGAAGCGATGAGTGCTGAAACGAGCATCCTGTTCGACGCTCCCGGCCCCAAGGCCCGCGCCCGCCATCGAGTCATCGCAATCGCCGGCGGCCTCGGGATCCTTGCTCTGCTCTTCCTACTGATCAGGGCGCTCGCCGCCAAAGGCCAGTTCACTGCCGAGAAGTGGAGTCCGTTCCTCGACCCGGTGACCTGGACCTCCTACCTTCTCCCAGGCTTACGGGCCACTTTGGTGGCAGCCTTCTTCTCGGTCATCCTCTCGATGATCTGCGGGATCTTGCTCGGAATGGGGCGTTTGTCTCAGCTGAGACCGGTGCGGGTGGCCTGCGGCGTCTTTGTGGAGTTCTTTCGCGCCGTTCCGGTGCTCATGATGATGCTCTTCGCCTATTACGTCTTCCTCTTCGGCCTCCAGATCTCCGGTGAGCTTCTTCCGCTGTTGGGCGTCATTGCGGGTCTTACGTTTTACAATTCCAGCGTTATCGCTGAGCTCATCCGCTCCGGAGTTGGGTCGTTGCCGATGGGTCAGCGGGAGGCGGGCCTGGCCATTGGGCTCACACCTTTCGCGACGCTTCGGCTCGTGCTGTTGCCGCAGGCCATCACCTTGATGCTGCCATCCATCGTCAGCCAGCTCGTCGTGATCTTGAAGGATTCTGCTCTGGGGTTCCTGATCTTGTACCCCGAACTGGTCCGCAGTGGGCAGACCCTGGCCTCGCTCAAAGGGAACCTCATCCCAACCTTCATAGTGATAGCCGCGATCTTCATCATTATCAATTACTTGCTGACGCGGCTCGCCCGCTACCTGGAGCGCCGGCTGCAGGCCCGGGGGCGCGGGCCGAAGGTATCGAAGTTCGAAGAGCTCGTGAGCCCGTCGATGGCGCCCGGCGGTGCGCTAGCAGCGCCTGGTCAGACCTAACGAGCAGTTTCGGTTGCTCTGGACTCTCGTACGACCGTCACTTTGATCTGGCCCGGGTAGGTCAGCTCTTCCTCGATCTGTTTGGCAATATCACGGGCTAGCACCTGCGCCTCAATGTCATCGACCACATCCGGAGCCACCATGACTCGGATCTCGCGGCCAGCCTGCATTGCAAAGACCTTGTCGACACCTTCGCGAGCAGCCGCTATCTCCTCGAGCCGCTCCAACCGTTGAACATAAGCCTCGATGCTCTCGCGGCGAGCGCCCGGTCGGCTGCCGCTGATCGCGTCCGCCGCCTGAACGAGGACAGCCTCCACGGTGCGCACTTCCACCTCGTTGTGATGCGCCTCGATGGCATGCACGACGTCGGCATGCTCGCCGTACTTGCGAACCAGATCAGCCCCGACGATCGCATGGGACCCCTCAACCTCGTGTGTCAATGCCTTGCCGATGTCGTGCAGGAACGCAGCGCGCTTGCAATGCGCAACATTGAGACCCAGTTCGGCGGCCATCAGCGCTGCTATATGCGCACTCTCCACTAAATGTTTAAGCACATTCTGTCCGTACGAGGTGCGGTAGCGCAGAGTGCCCAGCACTGGAACGAGCGCTGGATGCAAATCCGAGATTCCCACCTCGGCCATTGCATCCTCGGCGGCACGCAGACACTGTGCTTGGATCTGGCTCTTGCTCCGCTCATGCACCTCCTCGATGCGAGCGGGATGTATTCGGCCGTCGGCCACCAGCTCAGTCAAGGTCATGCGGGCGGTTTCTCGCCGTACCGGATCAAAACACGAGAGCAGTACCGCTTCCGGCGTGTCATCAATCATGACGTTCACGCCGGTGACCTGTTCGAATGCCCTGATGTTGCGACCTTCTCGACCAATGATTCGGCCCTTCATATCGTCGCCCGGAAGATGGACCGCCGAAACAACCGACTCTGAAGTCAGCTCGGAGGCGAGACGCTGAATGGCTCCGACAACGATTTGCTGCGCCCGCGCATCTGCCTCGCGAACCGCCTGACGTTCGATATCTCGAGCAAGCAGTACGGCTTGTCGCTTGGCATCGTGCTCAACTGAGGCGACCAACTCTGCCCTGGCGTGCTCTGCGGTCAGACCAGCAATCCGCTCCAATGTGCTCTGCTGCTGCGCCTCGAGCTCGGTGAGCATCCGTCTTTGGTTCTTGAGCTCGTTTTTGAGCTCTTCCAACTGTCGGCTCTTGTCCTCCAGGCCCCGGATATCGCTGTCCAGCCGTTCCTCTCGATCAGAGAGTCGTTGTTCACGACGCTCCACATCGGCACGCTGCTCGCGAAGCTCGGTGCGGCGAGCCCGCGACTCTTCCTCGGCTTCAGCGCGGGCCGCTTGAGCCGACGCGAGTAACTTCTCCGCCTTAACGCGAAGCTCCTGGACCTCGACCTCCGAACGAGGCTGCTGCTCTGCGGCAGAGTCGCCATCGCTCCGATTTGCCTGATCTCCCAGAGTCGTCCCGGAGGTCGAGCCGAACGCCGATCCAGTCGTTTTACGCCGGGCTGTTCCAGGTTGGGCCGTTCCAGGTTGGTAGACGCTTGTGCTGTGGCGTCCGCGTCGAGCCATGACTAAGGTCGCAAGTCCGACGACTGCAATTAACAAGAAAAGTCCGACAACTACAAGTGCTTCAAAAACCCCGCCCACCGTCGCGCTCCTGTCTACACGTTCGCACGTGCACTCAAGAGGATCCGCAACGCGAAAAGCATCAGCTAACGCTCAATTAGTGAACGTCAGGTCCCTCAATAACTCCTCTGATTGGAAAGATACTGCTTCATTGGCTAATTCCGGAACAGTGTTCGATCAAAAAATGCTTGATCAAAAACGCTCTGACAAACACTGTTTCACCAAATACTGTTCAATCGGGTCTTTCATCATATCGTCATGCGTTGCCAGACACCTCGTGTTTGCAGGGTATGTCCGGTCAACGCCTTGGTCAAGCAAAAATGTGAGATCCCAGTACTGCAGGGGTGCCTACGTGTGCCGCTCGCCACTCACTGGCCCGAACAGCTCGTTCAGCACTTGCACCGTGACGGCAGTATCGAATCCGCGTCGGCCGAGTATTCCGGCTAGCCGCCGATACTGCACATCGCGCGCAAGTCCACTCATCATCGCTTGTTTTCGCTCGACTAGCTCCCGGGCAGTAGTCAATTCTGAATCAAGATCGACATCGTGAAGCGCGCTATCGATGTCGCTCCGTTCCACCCCCTTTGCCTGCAGCTCCCGCCTCAATGCCCGACGGGAGAGGTGCCGACGTTGCTGACGCGACGCGACCCAGTCAGCTGCAAACGAGGCATCATCGACTAGTCCGACCTCTTGCATTCGATCGAGTACTGCGTCCTTCACGCTCGGCGGCACGTTCTTGGCCTGAAGTGCCTGGTCAAGTTCATATCTGGTACGTGCACGCGCCGCCAGTTTGCGCAGTGCGATGGTGCGGGCGACCTCAGCATCCGCTTCATCCGCAGATCGGGCGGATTCCTCTCCGACGCGATCAGACGACGGCGAAGCTGAGTTTTGCAACCACTCTCGGGGATCGATCGGCACTGGTTAGAACTCCACCTCACCAGTAACCGGATCGATGCCTGCGGGTAGATCAATCTTTGGACCGATGCCCATCCGTTCCTTAATCTTCTTCTCCAACTCATCGGCCAGATCGGGATTGTTTCGCAGGTAGCTGCGAGCGTTCTCGCGTCCTTGACCCAATTGATCTGCGTCGTAGGTGAACCAAGCTCCAGCCTTACGAATGATTCCGGTATCCACACCTAGATCAATGAGACTGCCTTCGCGACTGATTCCTTGCCCATAGAGAATATCGAATTCAGCTTGCTTGAATGGTGGTGCAACCTTGTTTTTGACAACCTTTACTCGGGTACGGTTACCAACCATTTCTTGTCCGTCTTTGAGTGTTTCGATACGACGAACATCCAGCCGCACTGATGCGTAGAACTTGAGCGCACGGCCACCTGTTGTGGTCTCGGGCGATCCAAACATCACTCCAATCTTCTCCCGAAGCTGGTTGATGAAGATCGCGGTCGTGCCGGCGCCACTCAAGGCACTGGTCATCTTCCGAAGGGCCTGGCTCATGAGCCGTGCTTGAAGACCGACATGGCTGTCGCCCATCTCACCTTCGATCTCGGCCCGTGGTGTCAGCGCTGCGACCGAATCGATCACAATCAGTGACAATGCGCCTGAGCGGACTAACATGTCGGCGATCTCCAACGCCTGCTCGCCGTTATCGGGCTGGCTGACCAAAAGAGAATCGGTGTCAACGCCGAGCCGTCTCGCATAATCAGGATCCAATGCATGTTCGGCATCGATGAATGCGCAGATGCCTCCGTCGGCTTGGGCATTGGCGATCGCATGCAGAGCCACCGTCGTCTTGCCGCTGGACTCCGGGCCGTAGATCTCAACCACCCGGCCTCGAGGAAGGCCGCCGATACCAAGAGCTACATCGAGGGCAATGGAGCCGGTGGGAATGATCTCGATAGGAGCCCGGACTTCCTCACCCAGGCGCATCACCGATCCCTTTCCGTACTGTTTGTCGATCTGCGCGAGTGCTGACTCGAGTGCCTTCTCACGATCTTCCGTGGCGCGATCTTGGGTGGCCATCGTGATCCTTCCCCCGCCCGTTGGACATTTTCTGATGTCTCAGATCTGATGCCTCAGGCGCTATGTATGTGTGTTTGAAAGTCTTGCGCTGTGACCCTAAGGACGAGCACTGACAATCGTTCGGTCGCACGGAATTCTGTGGATAACGATTCCCGACGTCTGGTGGATAACCTACCGAACGTCTGTTCGAACAGTATTAGACACGCCGGACCTAGAACAGATCGACCGAGGTTAGTCGGCTTGGGCTCGCTTCGCGTAGGTGGCCGGCGGCTTGCCAACAGTTGCGGTGAATGCCCTAGTCAGCAACGGGTCGCCGCTGCGCGGGCGGATCGGGATGACTAGAAGATTGGGCGTTCGGGTGCGGTCTGGCTGATCACGGGTCCGCCTAGGCGGAGAATCTGAGTGTTCGTCGCGGTGGTCGCCGTTGCCTCTGTGGTGCCTGTGAGCCTGTTAGTCAGCATGGCGCGGAGGGTCGCCACGAGAACCGTGGATTGTCGCCGTGAGCACGAGCGTCAGACTTCCGAATTGCCTTGGCCCTCCCCGCGTCGAACGGTTGCTCGTTCGGCCGACAGAGGGAGTTGATCATGGATGTCATCCACGGCCGTTGTGCGGGGATGGATGTGTCAAAGCGGGACGCGAAGGTCTGCGTCCGCATCGCCGGCCGGGGTCGCCGCAAGACGGTGGAGACCGTGCGGAGGTGGGCCTCGACGACGAACGCGGTCTTGGCGTTGCGGGAGCACCTGGTCGACGAGCAGGTGAGTTTGGTGGTGATGGAGGCGACCGGTGACTACTGGAAGCCGTTCTACTACCTGCTCGAGGACGCCGGCTTCGAGGTGATGCTGGTCAACGCTCGGCAGGTGAAGAACCTGCCCGGCCGCAAAAGCGATGTCTCCGATGCCGCCTGGCTGGCACAGCTCGGCGCGCACGGCCTGGTCCGCGGATCGCTTGTCCCGCCAGCACCGATCCGTGAGTTGCGAGACTTGACCCGTGCTCGCACGATGATGACCCGAGAACGCGGCCGGGACATTCAGCGGCTGGAGAAGCTCCTCGAAGACGCCGGCATCAAGCTCTCCTCGGTCGCCAGCGACATCACTGGGGTGTCGGGTCGGTTGATGCTGCAAGCCCTAATCGACGGACAACGCGATCCAGCCGTGCTGGCCGATTTGGCGAAGCGGCGACTCCGCCACAAGCTCCCGCAGCTGACCGAGGCGTTGACTGGCCGGTTCGCCGATCATCACGCCTTCCTGGCCCGGATGTATCTGGAGGCCATCGACCAACCCAGCCGAGCGATCACCGAACTCACCGCCCGGATCGAGGTGGTGATCGAGCCGTTTCGATCGTTTTGCAACTTGATCGGCACCGTCCCCGGCATCGGAGTTCGATGCGCAGAGGTGATTGCGGCCGAGACCGGGGCCGACATGAGCGTCTTCCCGACCGCTGCACACCTGGCCTCCTGGGCCGGGACCTGCCCCGGCAGCAACGAGTCCGCTGGCCGAGTCAAGTCGACCCTGACCCGACCAGGCAACCCCTACCTGAAGGCTGCGCTCGGAGCCGCCGCACTCTCGATCGCGAACACTCGTAGCACCTACCTCGCCGCGAAGTACCGACGGATCGCCGCTCGTCGCGGACCGAAGAAAGCTCTCGTCGCGGTCGAACACGCCATCTTGATCGCCATCTGGAACATGGCCCACACCGGAGCCGAGTACGACGACCTCGGCGCCGACTACTACACCCGCCGCGACCCCGAACGCGTTCGCCTACACGCCATGAACCAGCTCCAGCGGCTTGGCTACCACGTCACACTCAG
>DATCXA010000511.1:0-6466 GCA_036566085.1 Propionibacteriaceae bacterium | reverse complement strand
TGGTCGAGCAGCTGATCCGCGGCAGTCACTCGCTCGTGCGGCCCAGGATTCCGCGGGGGTCTTGACCGGGGGAAGTGCCGTTGCGCGCATCAGCGCGGGTCGGTGCCGAACACGTGTCGTGAGAGCGCCTGGATGTCACGGTCCATATTTTCGAGCTTGACGTTGATGATCTCGAATTTTGCGTCGACTCGCGATTCCATGGCTGCGAACCGCGCCTCCATGGTTTCGAATCGTGCATTCATGGTGCGGTTGATGTTGGTGGTGACCAGCCCGATCATGCCGAAGAAAGCCGCGGCGAAGACGCCGATGAGCACCCAGACCTGCGGCTCGGTCAATTCGATCACTCTCCCATTGTCGACTCGACGTGCACAAAAGGCTAGACGGGGCCATGCGCCGGCATGGCACGGATAGCCAAACGTGTGGAGAGTTGATGCTTCCGGGTTTCGGTGGACGAGTGCCTTGGCCGCAAGGCGGGGTGAGTGCTATCCCCGCGAGAACGAGCTGGTCGCGGCCAGTTTCACAACGGCCTGCACAGCGGCGTGGTCCGACGGCCAGCCGGCCTCATACCGTGTCACATTGATGGCAGCGCTCAGCACGGTGACGCCGGGCGTGACCAGGATCCAGTCGATGCGCTTGCGATCGTGTTCCGGCGGACGGTAGTTCAGGAACGTTCCCCATACCTCGGTGAGGCGTTTCGCAGCGGTGTCCCAGGTGTCCAGCAGCAGGCCGTGGCCGGTGAGCTGGTCGTAGGGGTCAGTCTCGGCATCCGTGTTGAAGTCCCCCGTCATGATGGTGGGAAGCGGTGATGCCTGCACGATTCGCCTCAGCGCGTCGGCCGACCGCAGTCGCGAGATGCGCGAGCGGTTGTCGAGGTGGGTGTTCACGGCCTGGAACTCGATGCCCGTTGCGAGGTCGAGAATCGTTGCGTCGACGACGAGGCGCGGTGTGCGGTTGCCCCAGGACCGGGAGCCGGGCACCTCCGGCGTGTCGGAGAGGGCGGTCTGTCGCCACTCGAGCACGCGTAGTCGGCGGGAGTCGTAGAGGATCGGGCAGCCTTCCCCGCCCTTGTTGGTCTCTCTGCCGTGGCCGATCCAGCGGTAGTGCTCGCCGAGAGCGTGACGCACGAAGTTCGCCTGGTCGAACAGCGCTTCCTGCACGCCGAACAGTGCGGGCTGTTCCGCCTCGAGCAGTCGTTTCAGCAGCGGGCGGCGATGCTCCCACCGGTCGGGACTGTGCGGCATGAGGTGCGGCAGGCGCCGACGGATGTTGTAGCTCATGACGTGCAGGTCCGGTGCCGCGACGGGGCCGATGGTTCCGCTGTCCGTCATGGGGCAAGCCTAGGGTGCGGCTCTGGCGAAAGCGGATCCCGGCCCTCATTCGCGGGCCGCGGCACGGGTCAACCACTCGATACAGTGACCTCAACGCGATAGGAGCTCACATGTCTGGACCAGGCTTCGCTGTCATCGATTTCGAGACCACGGGTCTCTCGCCCGCCAAGCATGACCGTGTGATCGAGGTCGCCGTCGTTCATGTCGATGAGTACGGTCTGGTCGAGGGGCAGTGGGAGACGCTCGTCAATCCGGGCCGTGACCTGGGGCGGCAGGACATCCACCACATCCGGGCGTCTGACGTCATGCGCGCACCCAAGTTCGGGCAGATTGCACCCCGTCTCATCGAGTTGCTTGCCGGTCGGGTTCTGGTGGCGCACAACGCAAGTTTCGACACGCGGTTCCTGCTCGCCGAGCTCGAGCTTGCCGGCTATCCGGTGGTGCCCGATCTCGTCGCGCTGTGCACCATGCAACTGGCCCGCGACTTCCTGCCGGGAGCCGGTCGATCGCTGGCCGACTGTTGCGCTGCGTTCGATATCGACCTTGTGGATGCACACCGCGCATCCGTCGACGCGCTCGCAACCGCCCAGCTTCTTGGCGCCTATATCGGGTCGACGAGCGATCATGAGTTCTGGTTCTCGCAGATCGGCGCGGCGCTCGACCACGGCTGGCCAGCGGTGAGTGCTGTGTCGGCGGAATGGATGCCGCGGCCGTCGTTCGATCAACCGGTGGAAGTGACGGCACAGTCGTTCTTGGGCCGCATCACGATCAAGATGCCGGAATATGCGGGCCCCGCCGAGTGCCTCAACTACCTGGCACTGCTCGACCAGTGCCTTCTCGACCGGCACTTGTCTGCTCATGAGGCGGAGGCGCTCGTGTTTCTCGCCGAGGAGCTGGGCATCGACCGCAGCACAGTCGAAAGCCTTCACATCGAGTACTTCGACGAGTTGACGAAGGTCGCTTGGGCGGATGGCGTTCTGACGACGGATGAGATGGCCGACCTGGTCGAGGTGGGACACCTCCTTGACCTCTCGACGGTGACGATCACTCGTGCGTTCGAGAAGCCGTACGTGCCAACCGGGCCGATTCCTTCGGTCGAGCGGTCCTCTCCGGTCGAGCCAAACTCTCCGGTCGAGCCAAACTCTCCGGTCGAGCCATACTCTCGGGTCGAGCTTGTCGAGACCCGCCACCGTTTCACCCTCGTCCCCGGCGACCTGATCGTTCTCACTGGTGAGATGTCGCATCCGCGCTCGGACTGGGAGGCTCGCATCGCTTCCCTCGGCTTCGTTCCTTGGAATGCTGTGACCAGGAGGGTGAAGCTCCTCGCTGCCGCCGACCCGGACTCCCTGTCGGGCAAAGCTCGCAAGGCGCGCGACTACGGCATCCCGATCGTGGACGAGGCGGGGTTGGAGCGGTTGCTGCAGCTCTCGTAACCTCGCCTAGTGCCCGATGTGCCATGAAGAGCGCCACGGCAATTGCTCGCCGATGCGACGCGAAGTCCAGGCATGCCACCCCGATCGGTTGGGCCTACCTGGCTGCAAACTCGGCAAACCGCGCGGCACGGCGTCCCGCGACGGGCGATCGGCCAGCTCCGCGCGCGTGGTTTCCGATAGGCCTGAAGCCAGTTTCGTGTCGAACCAGCGAAAGATGTCCCCTCGGATCGTTCGCTGTTCGGCATCTGGCCTCATGAGTCACCCATATCAGGAGTGTCAAGCGGCGGCACCGGGCCAGCTTCCGTACGCTCGCCGAAAGCGACTATGACCGCATCCAGCAACACAACGGCAATCCGGAACGGAACCCGGAGGCTGGCCTCATCCAGCACCAGTTGTTCAGATCCCGCCCCAGGTGCACGTGGCGCAGTCGAAGAGAGGTTTGCAAACGCCCAGGGGCGTCCGTGCGCCACACCCGAGCACAGCCTCCAGATATAGAGAAGCAGGTGATTCGGAACGTCCAGGGAAGTGTCGGCAAAGCGAAGCGCTTCCGTGCTGTGGACGCGAGCGTTCACTCTTGAGAGCTTGACGCTGTTCTGCCGTGCGATGTGGCGGATGTCGGCCGTCCTGTTGTCACCGGAAAGCTCCTTGCCGACGAAGTCTTCGAATGCGACCCGTTCGTCCGCCACATTGTGCTTGAACCAAGCGAGCGTGCGGGAGATGCGTTCGATTTGTTCGTCTGAGTCGAGGATCCATAGGGCGACTGCGAGAGCTTCGAGGGATGACCGCAAGAGTGTGGCCGCCGCGACCACTCGCTGTGGCCCCTTTTCCATCAGCTCTTGGGCAGCTTGCAGTTGCGTAACACCGGTGTTCAGGTTGTGCAGCGCTGCGTATGACACGCCGTAGGGGCTCAGCTTCTCGTCGTCTCGCGCGAGCACTGACCCCGGCAGAGGCCGGTAACTGTCCGTCTGGCCAATAAGCCTCGCCAGGTTTCGAACCTTTGCGACGTCGCCTTTCCACTGTGCGGCGACTCTGTCAGACAGGAGCCCAAGCACTTGCGGCCAACTCCCGCTCTGCGGCGCCCACGACCCGATCATTCCCCTCGCCAGCCCATCAGCAGAATCCGACCCACAGCGCATCGCGGGCGCGCGTCGCAGCGACATATCGCTCACGGAGATCGCGCGCGGCACGCTCGTCGTCGGATGCGTGGTGCGCATCCGTTGACCATGCCAGCATGACCAGCTTGAACTCGAGGCCCTTGGCGCGCTTGATCGTTCCGACCTTTACCGCGTTTCCGGGTAGACCCGCGTACTCCTTCAAGTTGATCGTCGGGACGCCAGCTGTTGCGAGAAGGTTCTCCGCAGTTGCGACCTGACCGTTCGTGTCGCAGAGGATCGCGATGTCGCCGAGGTTCATTTCGCCCGAGGTTACGGCCAGGCGGATTCTGGCGATCAGAGCCTGGTCGTGGGCGGCGCGGGTGGGGAAGTTGGGCTGCTCGGGGGCGGGGCCGTGGCGGAGGTCGAGGTTCTCGGTGCTCCCTTCGAGACGATCGCTTCGCGATCCCTCAGGGAGCGGAATGCTGCTGTCATCGATGTCGGTGTAGGAGCTGTCGGCGATGAGGGTCGCGGCGAAGGCCTGGATCTCGGCTGTGTTGCGGTAGTTGTGGTCCATGACCACGCCGCGACCAGACAGCGAGATGCCGGCCTCCGAGAGCACGTAGCCGCCGGGATAGATGCTCTGCTGACCGTCACCGATCAGGGTGAAGGCATCCGGCGCGTCGCCGACGAGAGAATGCAGCATCCGGATCATCGCGAGCGACAGGTCCTGCGCCTCGTCCACGATGACGGCGGCGTAGCCCTCCAGCGGAGTCTTGCGCAGGGAGGCCTCGGCCAGCAGCACGAGATCCTGGAAGTCGCTGATGCCCTCGGCCCGCAGCAACCGATCGTACTCGTGGTAGAGCGCCCACACCGCGTGGCGGTCGTCCACGGTGAGGCGCAGCATCCTGCCTGGCCGCGCACAGTCGGCGTACTGCTCGAAGGTCGCGAAACCGCGGCCCTTGATGACCGACTCGACTTCCTCCTGCCAGTACTCGAGCGGGCGCTGGCGGGCGAGCCTGGCCCTCTGCTCGATCGCGAGACTGTTCCATGCCTGATCGAGAATCTGCTGTGCCCGGCGCGAATCGACCTTCGTACGGATGCCGCGCTCCCTCAGCAGGTCCGTTGCGAAGCCGTGCACGTGCACGAAATCGACGCGGTCCGCGGCATCCGGCGCCAAACGCTTCAGCAGGTTGCCCATCACCGCGGGCAGCGTGCGCACGAACGTCGTGAACAGTATTCGGCCCTGCGGATGCACACGTGCCAGGTACGCGGCTCGATGCAGCCCGACAACCGTCTTGCCAGTGCCGGCCCCGCCCCGGATGCGCGCCGGCCCGTTGAAGGTGCGGCGCACGAGCGCGGCCTGCGACGCGTGCAGGAATGTCATCCAGTCTTCCACCGGTGCCGCGAGGTCGGCCTCGGTGAGCGCCTCGCGCACCTCCTCCTCGCTCAGGAGGGCTGCGTCATCGAGGAGGGAGTCGGGGAGTTCATCCAGCACCGGCTCAGCGATCGTGAGATCTGGCGCGTCGACCTGTGCGCCGACATAGGCCGGGAAATACTTCATGGCCACAGCCAGCACCTGCTCCACCTGATTGGTGGTGAGGCGCGTCCCGCGAGAGGCCAGGTGCTTGTGCACATCGACTTCGCCGACGACTTCGACGGGGCCGACCTCGCCGATCCGGCCCTTATGGCCGGCCATGACGAGAATCGGGCGCACCTCGCCCGGTGCGAGCCCGACGCTCGCGAACGCCTCCTCGGCGTCGTACGCGACGTCCGCAAGGCGAAGCACCTCGTCGGTGACATCCGACTGGTCGCGGAAGATCGCACCGGCCGCCACGGTGAAGTCGTTCCAATGCTTGGAGTCGACGATCCACACGCCGGAAGGGCCGACCACGATCAGGTCGAGCTGCGCGTTCTTCGAACCCGGCCACTTGCGGTCGGCGAGCAGATAGTAACCATGTGCGGTCAGGGGGGAGAGGCGCGTGGCAAGGCGCCGCTCGGCGATCGCCGCAGCGGCGAAACGGCCGGACGCCGCCACGGCACGCTCGGCCTCGAGCTGGTAGCTCCTCGCGAGCGCGCTCATGCGCTGTGCCTGCTGTGCAGCAGAAGTTCCGGCCGACATCCTTACCCCCGATCGGATGTCAACATTCTGACAGTGATGCTCACGTTTTGAGGGATATGCGCCTCGGTTTGGGGGTGAGCAGCGCGAAGTCCGTTGGCATCGTCCACTGGTTGCGTGGCCGTTGACAGGGTTGCACGCCGGGACTGCCTTCTGTCGCGGGTGGCTGCCATAATCGCGACATGAGCAACAACCCTGCAGAAACCTCACAACCGCACCGAACATCGCAAACGATCTACCGGCAAGTGGTGCGGCCGCCATCGAACGGGATGGAGTGGATTGCGTTGTCAGTAGCGGCAAGTGTGAGCGGACAATAGGGGACGGGGCCCGATACTCGTGTTTCTTAATACTGAAGGCGACACCGCTGTCATCTACACGAGCGCCAGCGACCTCACCGTCGCCTCCAAGTGCGAGTTCGCGTTCCTGCGCGGGCTGGATGCGCGCCTCGGCCGCATCGAAGCGGTCGAACCGAAGCCCGACCCGATGCTGGAGCGC
>DATCXA010000504.1:0-3677 GCA_036566085.1 Propionibacteriaceae bacterium | reverse complement strand
AAATGCAGCCGTGAGGTCTCCGTGCCAAGGAGCCGATACTCCATTGCGCGCAAGGCTAAAACGCAGAGAACGATTCCGAGCACAGTGAGCTCGACGTAGTAACCCTGCCAAGATCGTGAACCAAAGAATCTTGACTTCCGGCCGCGGCCTCGGAGCAGCAGCCGAACCAAGATCAGGAAGCTGATCGAAATGAGGCCAGTCCAAGCGATGATCTCGCTGGCCCATTCGTACACCACCCAGTGCCCGATGAACGGTATAGCGAAGCGAGGATTGAACAGTTGCCCGTACGCGGTGATCAGCGTAAAGATCAAAGCACCGAAGGCGATGAACACGAACCAATGCGCAGCGCCGACCTTGGTCCACTGCAGCATTCGGGTATGCCCGAGGGTTTCGGCGAGCATATGACGCCACCGGTCGGCGGGATGATCACCTCTTCCTGGAGCGGCTTTGCCGAGCTTGATGACGTCGACGATCGCTGCAATGGTGCTGACAAAGAGCACGACGCCAACAACCGAGACGGCCAACGCCACGAAGACCGCGGCGATTTTCACGTGCGACTCCTCCTGGAGGGCAATTACTCCTTAGGGTAGGGCGACCCTCAGCCTAGTGCGGCGCTCATCCGATTCTTGGAGCGCTGGCACCGAGGGAGTTCGAGAGGGGCTGCATCGGGGTGCGGGACCTCCTAAAGCATCACCAGTCGTCCTCAGACGGCTAAGGAGGGCTCGATCGGACGTCGAAACACTCGTTGGCCGACTTGAGGCGGGAAATGCGGACCGCTGCCGGCAGCCCGCGTCCACGTAGGTTGCTAACGGTTTGCACAGCTTGCAACCTGTGCAGACCGTCAAGAACCTGTGCAGAGCTACCGCTCCGAGGGCACCGAGAAGCGGCAGTTGGCGTTGCGTAACCGGGGCACTCCCGCGCTGCGCACGTCTTTTGTCAGCGCAGGCGACTAGGGTCTGTGAAAGCTGTTGGACGAGACCTGTGCGGTCCAGATCTTTGGGGTTGGCGTGATCGAGTTCGAATCAGTCGGCAAGACGTTCAAGGACGGCACGGTTGCAGTCGTCGACCTCAATCTCATCGTGCCCTCCGACAAGATCACTGTGATCGTTGGGCCGTCCGGCTGCGGTAAGACGACGACGCTACGCATGGTCAACCGGATGCTGGAGCCCACCACTGGCCGGATCACCTGGGACGGGGTTCCGCTTCGCTCTCGGCGCAAAACCACGTTGCGCCGTCAGATGGGTTATGTCATTCAGAGCGGTGGATTGTTCCCGCACCGCACTGTTCTCGACAACATCGGCACCGTGCCCTCCCTGCTCCACTGGCAGAAGAAGAAGATTGAAAAGCGCGCAGTGGAACTCCTCGACAGCGTGGGTCTGGAGCGTAAGCTCGCGCACCGCTATCCCGCGCAGCTGTCCGGCGGGCAGCAGCAGCGCGTTGGCGTGGCGCGCGCACTCGCAGCCGACCCGCTCGTCTTGCTCATGGATGAGCCTTTTTCGGCAGTGGATCCGGTCGTTCGCAGCGAGCTGCATGAGTTCTTTCTCGGGCTGCAACGTGAGCTCAGCAAGACGATCATCCTGATCACCCACGACATTGATGAGGCCATCAAGCTGGGCGATCAGGTCGCCATCATGCGGGTAGGCGGGCATCTTGCTCAGGTCGGTACGCCGCAGCAGCTGCTGGACGAGCCCCATGACGCGTTCGTGGAGGGATTCGTTGGTCGCGATCGAGGTTTTCGTTCTCTGTCCTTCCAGCCGGCAAGCCAACTACGCCTGGAAAGAATCAAGGTGGTCAGGGATGTGGAGACTGCGACGGGCGCGGGACCGATTCTGGTGGTCGATGGCGACGCTCGACCAGTTGGTTGGGCGGTTTCGGAGCGGCCCGGCCAAGTGTTCCCGCTCGGCGCCACATTCAGCCCCGAGACCGACTCACTCCGGGCCGCACTCGACTCAGCACTCACCTCTCCACATGGGCTCGCTGTTGCTGTAACTGCCGACACGCATCGCTATGCCGGTGTCGTCAGCGCAGACACGATCCTCGACACGGTGAAGGGCCTACGCGTATCGATTGCCGAGTCCATCTCAATTCGCGACGCCGAAGCCGCCGAGAAGGATCTACCCCTCGACGAATCCGAGCCAGGTTACGAGCCGCTGGGTGAGCCCGATTCCTATGAGTCGCACGATGAAGCGGAACAGGATTATGAGCCGGAGGATGGCAACGATGAGCCGACGGCGGAGTCGCTCGAATCCGTATACAACTGGGAGGACGACTCAGCCGGGGCTTACAACTGGGAGGACGAGGGTACCCAGGCCGAGGAGCCGGAAGACGAACCGGCAGAGCCGCCCCCGCCAGCTCAAGACGAATCAGAGCCAGTGAGCGATGCCGGCACTGACGAGGCCAGCTCCGAACACTCGCAAGCTGCTGTTCAGCCAGCTCCTGAAGTTGAAGAGGAGGAGAGCGGCGACAGCACAATCGCCATCGAGCGTCCAGAGTCGATCATGGAGCAAGCACCGGAGCCAACGCCTCCGGTGGAAGATCACCGTATGGCGGATGGGCACCAGCAGGACTGGGAGGCCATGGGCAAGGCTCTGTATCACGGCGGCTCGGGCGCACGGCAGTGAACCTCGATTGGGCCTGGATCGAACGCAACCTGCCGATGATTGGCAGTTTGTTGGTCGAGCACATCGTGCTCGCCGTGCTACCCGTTCTCATCGCGTTCGTGGTTTCCCTGCCACTTGGCTTTTTGGTTCATAAGACCAAGCGGGCAGCCAATCTGATTCTGGCGTTCTTGGGCGTCATTTACTCGATTCCATCCCTCGCGCTTTTCGTGATGATGCCGTTGATCTTGGGCACCCAGATCCTCAATCCGGTCAATATCGTTGTCGCACTGGCCATCTATTCGACGGCGCTGCTCGTGCGGAGCGTGGTGGACGGGCTGCGCGTGGTGCCATCAGCGGTGAGGCAGTCGGCAACGGCGGTTGGCTACGGCTGGTCGCGGCGACTGTTCAAAGTTGAGTTTCCGTTGGCAATGCCGGTGATCTTCGCGGGGCTCCGCGTCGTCACGGTCTCGAATATCGCTCTTGTGAGCGTCGCGGTTCTGGTCGGAAGCGGAGCGCTGGGCAAGCTCTTCGATCTCGGCTTCGCCAGCGACTTCTACACTCCGATCATTATCGCGTTGATCTTGATGCTGGCTCTGTCGCTGATCTTTGACGCCCTGATCTTGCTCATCCAGCGTGGCACGCTGCCGTGGTTGAGGAAGCGGCCGGCATGAACCTTTTTAGCTATCTCACCGAGCCCGCTAACTGGCAGGGCCCCGACGGGATCTGGAACCTGCTGCTTCAGCATCTCTTCTATACGGTCACCTCGGTGGGCATTGCCGCAGCTATCGCCATACCGCTCGGCATCTTTATCGGGCACACGGGCCGTGGTTCCTTCCTGGTGATCGGCCTGAGCAATGCCGCTAGAGCCATTCCCACGCTTGGCCTACTTGTCCTCGTAGTGCTGCTTCTAGGCACTGGTAAAGGACCAATCATCGGCGTACTGGCCGTGCTTGCCCTGCCACCTATCCTGACCGCTACGGCTGAGGGTGTACGCGGTGCTGATCATGAAGCGGTGCATGCCGCACGGGCCCTTGGCATGTCCCCATGGCAGCTTGTCGCCAAGGTCGAGTGGCCACT
>DATCXA010000493.1:0-3177 GCA_036566085.1 Propionibacteriaceae bacterium | reverse complement strand
ACTGTACGGCCCTCGATGAGCAATGAGCCGAAAGCCAGGATTTCGGCCGTCGCCCAGTCGATCGGCCCCTGCGTGATCGCGGCCGCCCGTCGCTGCAGCTGCGGCATCCCCTTTGGATGGACCGTGAAGCCGGCCGGGAACGTGGTGTGCGCGTCGGCGATCTTCTTGAGAGTCTCCATGCTGACTGCGGTGCCGAATTTCGCGGCAGACTTCTTTGGGTACGCCGGCACCCGGCTGTATTCCATGTCCGCGGGCGGTTGGGTGCTTCCGCGGACCTCCTTGAAGACAGTCTCCAGCCGCTGCTGGAAGCGCGTCATGACCTTCTCGGCATCCTCAACGGTGATGTCACCACGACCGATCAAGGCTTCGGTATAGAGCTTGCGGACCGACCGCTTCTTTTCGATCAGGTCATACATCCGCGGCTGGGTGAAGCTCGGATCGTCGCCCTCATTGTGACCGCGGCGGCGATAGCAGATGAGGTCGATGACGACGTCTTTGTTGAATTCCTGCCGGAACGCGAACGCCAGCCGAGCCACCCGAATGCAGGCCTCAGGATCGTCACCGTTTACGTGGAAGATCGGAGCCTGGATCATCCGAGCCACGTCAGTGCAGTACATGGAGGATCGCAACTCGG
Organism: Propionibacteriaceae bacterium; assembly: GCA_036566085.1. GTDB lineage: Bacteria > Actinomycetota > Actinomycetes > Propionibacteriales > Propionibacteriaceae > Microlunatus. The sequence goes on along the minus strand of DATCXA010000493.1, from coordinate 2,543 downwards.
TGGGAGAAGTGGTGAAGCCGACCTGGTTGTTCACAACGATGTGAATGGTGCCGCCAGTCCGGTAGCCACGCAGCTGGCTGAGGTTGAGAGTTTCGGCGACCACACCCTGGCCCGCGAATGCGGCGTCACCGTGCATCAGCACTGGCAGCACCGGGAACTCGGCTCCGCGGTCGAGGATGTCCTGCTTCGCTCGGGCGATGCCTTCCAGGACGGGGTTCACCGCCTCCAGGTGGCTCGGGTTGGCCGCCACCGACGTCTTGATCGTCGCACCGCTCAAGGCAGTGAACTTGCCTTCAGATCCGAGGTGGTATTTGACGTCTCCGGAGCCCTGGACGGTACGCGGATCGAGATTGCCCTCAAATTCTCGGAAGATCTGCTCGTACGACTTGCCGACGATGTTTGACAGCACGTTGAGCCGGCCGCGGTGCGGCATGCCCATGCATACTTCCTCCAGACCAGCCTCGGCCGCCTGCTCGCACACCTCGTCCAACAGCACGATTGCGGATTCGCCACCTTCGAGTGAGAACCGCTTTTGGCCGACGAATTTGGTCTGCAAGAACGTCTCAAAGATCTCGGCCTCATTGAGCTTGTCCAAGATCCGCAGATGCTCGTCGCGGGGGAGTGACTCGTGCGGCCGCTCTACGCGATCTTGGATCCACTTCCGCTGCGCGGGCTCTTGGATGTGCATGTACTCGATGCCGATGGTCCGGCAGTAGGAGTCGCGCAAGATGCCTAAGATCTTCCGCATCTTCATCCGGCCCTGACCGCCGGCGAAGGATCCAGTCGCGAACTCCCGATCAAGGTCCCACAGCGTCAGGCCGTGCGACTGCACATCAAGATCATGATGGCGCCGCTGGCGATACTCCAGAGGATCGGTGTCGGCCATCAGGTGGCCGCGTACCCGGTAGGCGTTGATCATCTCCATGATCCGGGCCTGCTTGGGGATCTGGTCCTCGTGATCAGTGCTGATGTCTTGTGCCCAGCGGATCGGCTCATAGGGGACACGGAGTGCGCCGAAGATGTCGTCGTAGAAGCCGTCTTCGCCAAGCAGCAAGGCGTGCAGCCGTGCCAGGTACTCCCCAGATTGGGCCCCCTGGATGACCCGATGGTCGTACGTCGAGGTCAGCGTCATGATCTTGGAGACGCTCATGTCGCTGAGTCGATCGGGATCGGACCCCTGGAACTCAGGTGGATATTCCATGGAGCCGACGCCGACGATCGCGCCCTGACCCTGCATCAAGCGCGGTACCGAGTGGCTGGTTCCGATGGTGCCTGGGTTCGTCAGAGTGATAGTGGTGCCGGCGAAGTCCTCGACGGTCAGCTGCCCGGCCCGTGCTCTCTTCACCAGCTGCTCGTACTCGTTCCAGAACTGGGCGAAGTCAAGGGTCTCGCAGTTCTTGATGCTGGGTACCAGAAGTTGCCGGGTGCCGTCCTCCTTGGGTAGGTCGATTGCCAGGCCGAGATTGATATGGGCTGGTACGACGAGTGTTGGCTTGCCGTCGATAACGTCATAGGCATTGTTCATGGCCGGCACGCTCTTCAGCGCCTGCACCATGGCGTAGCCAATGATGTGGGTGTAGGAGACCTTGCCACCACGAGCCCGACGCAAGTGATTGTTGATCACCACGCGCTGATCGATAAGCAGCTTGACCGGAAGCGAGCGAACACTGGTCGCGGTCGGGACCGCCAGGGAAATGTCCATGTTCTTCGCGGTACGAGCCGGCGCTCCGCGCAAGGTGGTCTTGACCGGCTCCTCAACTGCGACGCTTGGCCGATCACCAGGGCTCGGTGGATCTGCCGGAACGCCGCCGCGAGCGCCCGGTGCGCTTGGTCTGATCTCCTTGGTTGGCGCAGGCTTCTCGACTGTCGGGGCGCGGCTCGACCTCGCCGGCTGCTCCTTTGACTGTTCCTGTGGTTGGGCATCCGGGGACGTCTGTGCAGGTGCCGTCGCCGTCGCCGCCTTCGTGACTGTCGGTTCCTTCTGCTGAGCCGCAGATTCAGCTGCTGGCTTAGCTTGTGGTTGCCGTTTCTCGGTGGCGGCGCCATCGCCATCGCCGCTGACTGGGGCGCCATGGGTCTTGAAGTACTCTGCCCATGTTTCATCGACCGAGTTGGGATCGGCGGTGTACTGCTCGTACATCTCCTCCAGCAGCCAGTCATTGGCACCAAAGTCGGCTTCTGTGGGCGCGCTGGTCGATGATTGGTCGGGCACGATGGCCACTGTCGCCTTCTTCCTCATCCGCACTACTCGCCGGTTTACCCGCCTTTGGCCCGCTCCGGCACGCTTCTAGCAGGCGTTACCTAGGCTACCCACGCTTGTAGACCAGCTGGCCACTGGTTTGTGACACCCCTCGTCAGCGTGGCGTTTCGGCAACCAATCAATCCCGGCGGGTCAGGGCGGATCTGTCGCTTGCCGCAACACCAAGCGTGCGCCAAGCCAGCCAACAGGCCTCGACGGTGAAGGCCACCAAAGCGAGGTTCCGGATCGCCGTAACGATGGTTGCGATGATGATCATCGCGTGACCTTGAAGACCGAGGTAGCT
>DATCXA010000287.1:0-2241 GCA_036566085.1 Propionibacteriaceae bacterium | reverse complement strand
CCGCTCGCTGCGATGTTCGCCGCCGGAGCCGCCGTCTTCGTCGAATGCGACGAAACGATCATGTCGGCGAATTAGCTCTGGTCTCAACTCGTTTCGTCGGCTTCTCCTGCAGATCGGCGGCGCGACATCGCTGGCGCAGATCGCGCTGGATAGCCGCCTACTTCGGGCACGAAGAACGTGTCTCCTCGTTTGTCCTCAGCACTGCGGCGCGCGATCCGGACACGGTAGCCGGATATGGGGGCGCTTCCCACGATCGAACCCGCCCGCGGAGTACCGTCAGGCAGGTGAGGTCGCGCCGATGTTCTCGAGCAGGGTGCCCGAATGCAGCCACCTCAACACTGACTTACGCCTACCGCGATTCCACCGCGGTTCTAGGCCCGCTGGCAAACCAGGTCGAACCGCATTGCTATGACCTTTGCCAGTCGCATGCACAGACACTGTCGGCGCCCCGCGGTTGGGAAGTGATCAGACTTGCGGTCGAGCAGGAGCCCAAGCCAAGCACCGACGATCTGCTGGCACTTGCCGACGCTGTCCGCGATGCCGGACTGTCCTACGACTCTCCAGCCGGAACGACCATGGAGCCTCCACCCCGCCGTAATGGTCTCGTCGAGCTGGCGCGTCGAGGACATCTCACAGTTCTCGCGGATCCCGGGGCAAGCTGAGTCCTGCAGCGCAGCGCGGGTGGTCTAGGATTCTCACGCCATGATTAAGCGAGGGATCTTCAAAGCCAACGACATTCGCGGAATCACGGAGGGTCCGGACCCGGAGTGGGACGCCGCGGGGGCGTACGCCATCGGCGCCGCCGCGGTTGATGTGCTTGATCTCCAGACGGCCAGAGCCCTGGTGGTGGGCCGTGATATGCGGATCAGCGGTCCGCGAATGACGGGCGCTTTTATCGATGGTGTGCTGAGCCGCGGGGTCGATGTGATCGACATCGGTCTTTCGAGTACCGATCAGTTGTGGTTCGCCTCTGGATGGCTTGATTTGCCGGGCGCGATGTTCACCGCTAGCCACAATCCTGCCGAATACAACGGAATCAAGTTCTGTCTGGCAGGCGCCAAGCCGATCACCTCAGCCAACTTGGTAGAGATCGCCGAGCGGGCGAGCGGGTCCGAGCCCAAACCGGCAGCGACAACGGGACAGCGTACGGAACGAGACGTGCTGTCGGCTTACGCCGACCATCTGCATTCTCTTGTCGATATGACGGGCATCCGGCCGCTACGGGTCGTAGCCGACGCCGGCAATGGGATGGCCGGGTACACCCTCCCCGCCGTCTTGGGCAGTGATGATCTTGATCTGATCGGGCTGTTCACCGAACTGGATGGCAGCTTTCCCAACCACCCGCCGAACCCGCTAGAGCCGGCGAACCTTCTGGACGCACAGGCCGCCGTTCGTGATCATTCAGCTGATCTTGCTCTAGTTTTCGACGGCGACGCTGATCGTTGCTTCATCATTGACGAGCGTGGCACCGTGGTCAACCCATCGGCCGTGACAGCGATGATCGCCGCTCAGGAGCTAGCCCGCGAGCCTGGCGCCACCATCGTCTGCAACAAGATCACCTCACGAGTCGTTTCCGAAGTCGTTCAGGCGGCTGGTGGCAAGATCGTCATCACCAAAGTCGGCCACACCTTCGTGAAAGCCGCGATGGCCGAACACAATGCCATCTTCGGCGGCGAGCATTCAGCGCACTATTACTTCCGCGACTTCTGGGGCGCTGACACTGGCATGCTTGCGGCGCTGCATGTGTTGGCCGCAGTGGGTCATTCCGACCGGCCGCTGTCGCAGCTGGTGGCCGGCTACGAGCGGTACGCCGCCTCTGGCGAGATCAACAGCCGCGTCGCCGACCAGCAGATGATCATGGATCGAGTCGCTGCTGCCTTTGCTGGTCGTGGGGAGCAAGATCGACTCGACGGGCTGACCATCTCGGGCCGGGACTGGTGGGTGAATGTCCGACCCAGCAATACCGAGCCGCTGCTCAGGCTAAATGTCGAAGCCACCAGCACCGAAACCATGGAGGCGTTGCGTGACGAGACGCTAGGTTTAATCCGCGCATAGCGGAGCGGAAGAGGAAGGGAGAGTATGGCAGTCGAACTGGCGCCAGAGCTGTTGGAGATCCTGGCTTGTCCCAACTGTCATGGGGCACTCGCTGTTGATCACGAACGTGATGAGCTGGTATGTCTGGCGGCCGACTGCGGCCTGGCCTATCCGGTACGGCAACAGATTCCAGTGCTACTGATCGAG
>DATCXA010000476.1:0-11930 GCA_036566085.1 Propionibacteriaceae bacterium | reverse complement strand
AGCATGGCAGCGAAGACTGGGATGGGCGATGGTGGCCGGCAGCCACCAGTCCCGGAGCCGCGCGGCCGTCAGGTGGGAGAAAGCGGCGGTTCTAGGCAGGACGAGCTGCCACGCGGCGAGTTCCTCGAAATCCGTACGGCTCAGCGCCCCGGCGTACACCCCGCGAGTGATCCGTTCCCATTCCCGGCCTCGCAGCCATCCCCGGGCGGGAGAGCGTGGTGTGTCTTGCCCAGTTTGATTGCTCCACTCGCTCCGCGCGGGTCGCGCTTTGTAGCCGCCGACTTCGTCGTCGCTCGCCGAGGGAAAGGCGTGTCGGCTCGCTCCTTCCCCACACGGCGGCGCGCGATCCGGTGTCACGCTGGAAGCATGCGGACGCGGACCGCATTTGTCTGAGCCTCCAGCGCATTTGTGGACGGGCGGCAGTACCTGCTATCTCCTGTGGAAACCGGTCACCTGCCGGTGGCCTCCGTGGGCCGGTCACTCGCCACCGGTGTCCCCTCGGAAACCGGTCATCCGCAACCTGAAAATGGATCAGATACGGGTTGTGAGTGACCGGTTTCTTCGAGTGGTGAGAAGTTATGTTGGCGGCGCCAAAGTTACGTCCACCGTTATCGGACCATCACTTTCAACCCAGATGACATCACCGGTGATCCGACCCACAGCACGCAGGTCCGGCTCGACCGCCTGCAGATGTCCGAGCGCATCGGCGGTGCCATAGAACTTGGCGAGACTGATCTCGGTCTTCATCGACACACTTGCTTGCGATTTCGCGCCTCGGATCTGGATCAGCGCAGCAGACACATCGCTGAGCAGCGCCGGATCACCGCTAACCGCAATCTCCTCGACCACCGGCCAGTTGGCCCGATGGATAGAGCCGCCCTTCCACCACGACCACACCTCCTCGGTGACGTAGGGCATGATCGGCGCGAACAGTCGCAGCATGATGTCCAAGGCAAGCCTCAATGTCGCCCGTGCCGCCGTCGCACCTGAGTCGTGAGCACCGCCATAGGCCCGCTCCTTGACCAGCTCCAAGTAGTCGTCGCAGAACTGCCAGAAGAACTGCTCCGTGCTTTCCAGGGCCCCGGTGTAGTCGTAGCCCTCTAATGAGGAGGTGGCATCGCTGATCAAGGTCGCGAGCTGGGCGAGCAGTGACAAGTCAGCCGGCTCGGTGATGGCCGCCGAGTCGTCGACCGCGCCCGCACCCAATACGAACCTGCTGGCATTCAAGATCTTCAGTGCGAGGCGTCGCCCCACCTTCATTTCCCGTTGATCAAAAGGCGAATCCAGTCCCGGCCGGATCTTGGCGGCGCGCCAGCGTACGGCGTCGGAACCGTAGCGCTCCAACACGTCTGTCGGCACCACCGTGTTGCCTCTCGACTTGCTCATCTTCTTGCGGTCGGGATCCATCACGAAACCGCTGATCATGGAACGGAACCACGGCAAAGAGTGGTTTTCGTAGTGGGCCCGCACGACGCGGGAGAACAGCCAGGTGCGGATGATCTCGTGAGCATGGGTATTGAGATCCATGGGAAAGGTGACGGCGAACAACTCCGGATCGCGCTCCCATCCGCAGACGATCTGCGGGGTGAGTGAAGACGTCGCCCAGGTGTCCATGACATCGGGATCGGCGATGAAGCCACCCGGCTTGCCGCGCTCAGACTCGCTGAAGCCTGGCGGAACCGCCGAACTCGGGTCCAGCGGCAGGTTCTCTTCACTGGCAAGGATCGGGTGGTCGTAATCGGGATCGCCTTCAGAGTCGAGGCGATACCACACAGGGAAGGCCACCCCGAAGAACCGCTGCCGTGAAATCAGCCAGTCGCCATTGAGACCGCTCACCCAGTTGTCGTATCGGTACTTCATGTGCGGCGGGATCCATTCCAGCTCCTCGCCGCGTTCCAGGAACACCCGCTTAAGATCATCGTCGCGCCCACCGTTGCGGATGTACCACTGGCGGGTGGAGACGATCTCCAGCGGCTTGTCGCCCTTCTCGTAGAAGTTGGCCTTCCGCAAGGTTGGTGTCGGCTCGCCATCAAGATCACCGGATGCCTGCAGCTGGACAACCATGGACTCCCGAGCGGAGATGATCGTCTTACCGGCAATCGCACCCCACACGCTGTCGTCGGCAATCCACTCCGGCCTATCACGCAGGATCCGACCGTCGCGTCCGATGATCACTCGGGCCGGCAACTGCAGCTCGCGCCACCAGGTGACATCGGTCAGATCACCAAAGGTGCAACACATCGCAATCCCGGTGCCCTTGTCCGGCTCAGCGGCTGGATGAGCAAGGACCGGAAGCTCCACCCCATAGAGCGGGCTGGTCACGGTCGTACCGAACAGGGGGCGATAGCGCTCGTCGTCGGGATGAGCGATCAGCGCCACACAGGCGGCAATGAGCTCCGGTCGGGTGGTCTCGATATACACCGGACCGTTGGCGCTGTGGAATGCCACTCGGTGAAAAGCGCCCGGGTAATCACGGGCGTCAAGCTCCGCCTGAGCCACCGCGGTCTGGAAGCTGACATCCCACAGCGTTGGGGCCTCGGCCAGGTACGCCTCATCTCTGGCGACATTCCGAAGGAATGCCTTTTGGGCAATGGTGATGGACTCGTCGCCGATTGTGGTGTAGAGACTCGACCAGTCCACGCTGAGCCCCACCCGACGCCACAGGTCCTCGAATGCCTTCTCATCCACATGGGTGAGCGCGTGGCACAGTTCCACGAAGTTGGGTCGGCTGATCCTCAGCTCATGCTTTGGGTCCGGCTTCTCCGGTGGCGTGAAGTTCTCCTCGTACGGCACCGTCGGGTCGCAGCGCACGCCGTAAAAGTTCTGTACCCGGCGCTCGGTAGGCAAGCCGTTGTCGTCCCAACCGATCGGATAGAAGACGTGCTTGCCTCGCATCCGCTGGAAGCGCGCAATCAAATCGGTGTGGGTGTAGGAGAAGACATGGCCGACGTGCAGTGAGCCGGACACGGTTGGCGGAGGAGTGTCAATGCTGTACACCTCGGCTCGGGTCGCAGGCCGCACGAACGCGTAGGTGTCGTCAGCCTTCCAGCGCTCGATCCATTTATCTTCCAGACCCTCCAGCGCCGGCTTCTCCGGTACGCCCGCGCCGCTGGCGGTCGGCGCGTCGGTTCGGGGCTCAGCTGAAGTGGTCACAGTCTTGAATCCTAGAGAAGCGGCGTACGGCACTGGGACAAATTTCGTGTCGCAGGCAAGTGTGACGCGGCTACCCATGGGTTTGCATATGTCCTGAGCGTGTCGAATTCTGCCCTGAGCCCTTCGACGAGCTCCGGACCGCGCCTGTCGCGGGGCACTTCTTGGGCTTGGCGAAGCTCAGCCTGTGTTGACTCCTAGACTTTGGACGTTATGCCCGCCGAACAATCCCACGCCGAGATCGTTGCCACGCTCACCAGCCGCTGGCCCGAGCATCGGGTAGCACCCAGTCTCGGCAGGATCCGGGCGCTCACCGAGCTGCTGGGCGATCCTCAGCGGGCGTATCCAGTAATCCAATTGACCGGGACAAACGGCAAGGGCAGCACTGCCGCCATGATCGAATCACTGCTGCGCGCCGATGGCCTGCGCACTGGACGATTCACCAGCCCGCATTTGATGAGCGTTACCGAGCGGATCACCATCGACGGTGAGCCAATCAGCGACGAGCGCTTCGACGAGGTCTGGCGGGAGATCGCGCCGTATGTGGCGCTCGTCGATGAACGCAAGATCGACGGTGTATCGATGACCTTCTTCGAGATCGTCACGGCCATGGCGTATGCCGCATTCGCCGATGCGCCGGTTGGTGTCGCAGTCGTTGAGGTTGGCTTAGGTGGTGCCTGGGACGCGACCAATGTGGCCGATGCTGAGGTCGCCGTCGTGACCCCAATCGATCTTGATCACACACACTTGCTGGGCAGTACGATCGGCGAGATCACCCGGGAGAAGGCCGGAATCATCAAGCCGGGAGCACATGCCATTCTGGCTGGCCAGAGCGTCGAAGCTGCGGAGATCTTGCTTGCCCGCTGCGCGGAAGTCGGGGCGCTTCCGCAGCGCGAGGGCATCGACTTTGGGGTAATCGACCGCCAGCTGGCGGTAGCCGGGCAGCTCATCCGGCTCAGCGCCGCCGATGGCCCGGTGGATGACATCTTCCTGCCGCTCTACGGCGCACATCAGGCCGCCAACGCTGCACAGGCGCTCGCCGCGGTGGAGGCTTTCCTTGGGCTCAAGGCGCTGGATGCTGACGTGGTCCGCGAGGGATTCGCGCAGGTGCATTTTCCAGGCAGGCTGGAGCTGGTACGCCGCTCGCCGGGCGTAGTCCTGGATGCCGCTCACAATCCGCACGGAGCCCGAGCGGCCGCGGCCGGGATCACCGAAGCCTTTGCCTTCGCACCGCTGATCGGCGTCATTGCGGTCATGGCGGACAAGGATGCGCGGGGCATACTCGAGGTCTTCGAGGAGATCATGAACCACGTTGTCATTACTCAGGTGGCCTCGACCTCGCGAGGGATGCCGGCCGATGCGCTCGGCGAGATCGCCAAGGAGGTCTTCGGCGCCTCGCGGGTGACTGTGGTGCCGCGCCTCGATGATGCAATCGATCAGGCGGTTGCACTGGCAGAGGTCGACGTCGTCGGCTCCCCCGGAGTCTTGATCACCGGATCTGTGGTGGCCATCGGTGAGGCCCGTACGCTGCTCGTCAAAGAAGAGCCGATGGTTCGTCCCGGCGCAAGCGAGGATCTCGACAACGTCTGGGATGCCGACTATTCCGAAGACGGGCACGAGGCCGGCCGGGATTGGCGGTGATCATCCTTAGCGCGGGCAACCCGATGCGGGTAGTGCTGATGACCGTGCTGATCTTCGAGATGATCGTCTTTGGCCTCGCGATACCGGTAATGATCTTCATCTCTAACGTGCCTGCTGCAGCAGCAGCCGGCTTCGGCGGGGGAGCGGCGGTGCTTGCTCTGGTTGCCGCGGGATTGCTTCGCTCGGGTGTCGGCTATGTACTCGGCTGGCTTACTCAGCTGGCCGGACTTGCATTGGGTTTCCTGACGACGTTGATGTTCATCGTTGGCATGTTGCTGGCGGCAGTGTGGGTGCTGGCGTTCGTCCTGGGCAAGCGGCTGGATTCCCGGATGGAGACTTCGCCCGAGGACAGCGATATCCCCTAGGGTGCTGGCATGACGTACGTCGCGCCGCCTGTGCCTACCCAGCGTTCCTTCGTGTTGATCAAGCCCGACGCGGTGCGCCGAGGTCTTGCGGGGACCATTCTCAGCCGCTTTGAGTCCAAGGGGCTGACGATTGTGGTCATGGAGCTGCGGCAAATAACCGGTGAGCTCGCAGACCAGCTCTACGCCGAACACCTCGAGCGGCCGTTCTACCCGCCGCTGCGGCTGTTCGTTACCTCGGGTCCTTCGGTGGCGATGGTCGTGGAAGGTGATGAGGCCATTGACGTTGTTCGGACGTTGAATGGCGCGACCGACGGTCGCAAAGCCGCGCCCGGCACCATTCGCGGCGATTTCGCCTTGTCCAATCGGGAAAACCTCGTCCACGGCTCCGATTCCCTGGAGTCAGCAAAGCGTGAGATCCCAATCTTCTTCCCTGATCTCGGGTACGAGTAAGCAACCAGCAGCCGGACTGATTAGTACATCGTCGCCGTTAGGCTGGAATCGTCATGACGATGATCGCGAGCGGGCCGGCCTCCGTTTTCCCTCGGCTCGAACCGCTGCTCCTGAAGGTCAGCAAGCCCATCCAATATGTCGGGGGCGAGCTGAACAGTGTCAGCAAGGACTGGGAGTCGGTCGACGTCCGCTGGTGTCTCAGCTATCCGGACGCGTACGAGGTCGGCTTGCCCAATCAGGGCATTGCGATCTTGTACGAGGTCCTCAATGAGCGCGACTGGATCCTCGCCGAGCGAACGTATGCCGTGTGGCCGGATATGGAAGCCCTGATGCGGGAGCATTCCATACCGCAGTTCACCCTGGATTCACACCGCCCGGTTGCCGAGTTTGACGTCTTTGGATTGAGCTTTGCCACCGAGCTTGGCTACACGAACATGCTCACCGAGCTTGATCTCGCCGGAATCCCGATCTATTCGCGAGATCGCCGCGAGCACGACCCCATAGTGATGGCCGGCGGACACGCCGCATTCAACCCCGAACCAATCGCGGACTTTCTTGATGCTGCAGTGCTCGGCGACGGTGAAGAGATCGCGCTGCGGATCTCCGACGTGATCCGGGAATGGAAGGCAGCAGGGCGGCCAGGCGGCCGTGAGGAGCTGCTGTTCCGGCTTGCTGCCGGCGGCGGGGTTTACGTGCCGAAGTTCTACGACGTCGAATACCTGCCGGACGGACGGATTCACAGGGTGGCACCGAATCGCGCCGGCGTGCCGTACCGAGTCGCCAAGCACACGCTGATGGACCTCGACAGGTGGCCATATCCGAAGAACCCGCTGGTGCCGCTCGCCGAGACCGTGCATGAGCGCTACGCCGTTGAGATATTCCGAGGCTGCACGCGTGGCTGCCGGTTCTGCCAGGCCGGCATGATCACCCGACCGGTCCGGGAGCGCAGTATCGAGGTGATCGGTGAGATGGTGCAGCGCGGCATCGAGGCCACCGGCCTGGAGGAGGTCGGGCTGCTGAGCTTGTCGAGCAGTGATCATTCCGAGATTGCTGAGATCACCCGCCAGCTGGCTGATCGTTATGAGGGCGCCAACGTGTCGCTCTCCCTACCGAGTACTCGGGTGGACGCGTTCAATGTCGACCTTGCCAACGAGCTATCCCGCAATGGCCGTCGCTCCGGGCTTACTTTTGCCCCAGAGGGCGGCACCGAGCGGATGCGCAAGGTGATCAACAAGATGGTCACCGAGGAAGATCTGATTCGCACTGTTGCGACCGCGTACTCGCACGGCTGGCGGCAAGTGAAGCTTTACTTCATGTGTGGGCTGCCGACCGAAACTGATGCAGATGTGTTGGCGATCGCCGATCTCGCCAAGCGAGTGATCGCCACTGGCCGAGAGATCAGTGGACGACGGGACATCCGTTGCACAGTGAGCATCGGCGGCTTCGTGCCCAAGCCACATACCCCGTTCCAGTGGGCTGCCCAGTGTGACCATCAGACCGTCGATGCCCGACTGGGCAAGCTGCGAGATGCGATCCGCAGTGATCGACAGTACGGCCGGGCCATCGGTTTCCGTTATCACGACGGGAAGCCCAGCATCATCGAAGGATTGTTGAGCCGGGGCGACCGGCGGGTGGCAGCGATCATTGAGGCGGTCTGGCGAGAGGGCGGCCGGTTCGATGGCTGGAGTGAGCACTTCTCGTACGAGCGCTGGATCGCGTGCACTCAGCGATGCCTGGCCGGAAGCGCCGTAGATCTGGCGTGGTATACCACCAGGGAGCGCGAGTATGCCGAAGTACTGCCCTGGGATCACCTGGATGCCGGTCTTGATCGGGAGTGGCTCTGGGACGACTGGCAGGACGCCCTCGATGAGGTCGAGGTGCAGGACTGCCGCTGGACGCCGTGCTTTGAGTGCGGGGTCTGTCCCGAAATGGACACCACAATTCAGACTGGTCCGACTGGGCGGCAGCTCATTCCCTTGACACCGGTCGGTGGTCTCTCCAGAACGGTTTGAGCACGGCGGATAGAGCTTGGTTTTGCCGAGGCGTGCCGCTTACGCTGACCGGCATGGTTGAGCAGCAGATCACGAGCGTCGATGAGCTGGTCGCGCTGATAGGAGTGCCGCTGCCGCGGGTGGCTAATAAGGTCCGGCACGAGCTCCATGAGCTGGATCGGGAATGGCTCGCGGCCTCGCCATTCTGCTTGGTCGCGACTTCTGACGAGACGGGCGCTTGTGATGTGTCGCCGAAGGGTGATCCGCCGGGCCAGCTGGCGTACGTGATCGACGACAACACCATCGCCTTGGCCGAACGGCCGGGAAACCGGCGCGCGGACGGATACAAAAATGTGCTCGGCAACCCGCATGTCGGCCTAATCTTTCTGATTCCAGGTCGTGGCGACACGTTACGCATCAACGGCCGGGCGCGACTGGTTTCGGATGCGCCGTTCTTTGACGACATGATCATCAAGGGCAACCGACCGATCCTTGCCGTGGTCGTGGATATCGAAGAGATCTTCCACCACTGCGCCAAGGCCTTCTTGCGATCACAGCTGTGGCGTCCGGAGACCTGGGGGGACCCGGTACCGTCGCGGCCCGTCATCGCCAAGATCCTGGATAGATCGGATCAGACACTTGAGGAGCTGACCGCCTACTACGGCGATCAGTACGCCAACAACCTCTACTAACCCGCTGACAAGGCGGCGGTGGCTAGGCTCGGGCTCGTGGCGGAGCCGTCTCGTACCCAACCCGAGCAGCATGCGCCCCCTGTGCAATGGCTCCGCGTCAAGTACACAAAGCGCGGCCGCGCGCGCTTCACCAGCCATCGGGACTTCGCGCGGGCCTTTGAGCGGGCATTACGCCGGGCGGCGGTACCCATGGCGTACTCGTCGGGGTTCTCGCCGCACCCTCGGATCTCGTACGCGAATGCGGCGCCGACCGGCGCAGCAAGTGAGTCGGAATATCTGGAGATTGGGCTAGCCGCGGTTTGCGATCCCGGCAAGGTGCGAGACGCCCTCGACGAAGCCCTACCTCCCGGACTTGACGTCGTCGAGGTGGTCGAGACACCGCCAGGAGCGTTGGCCAGTGAGCTCACCGGATCGCGCTGGCAGGTGGACGTGCCAGGTCTGCCGGTGGAGGTACTGCGCACCGCGGCCGCAGCCTTCCTTGGGAAGGATGCGGTCACAGTGCATCGGATGACCAAGAACGGATTGCGAGGATTCGACGCCAGGGCGGCGGTGATCGCGCTGCACGCTGAGGATGCTCGGCTGATCATGACCCTGGAACACCAGACTCCACTGGTCCGGCCCGATGACGTGCTTGCTGGCCTCCGAGTGGCATGCTCAGCGTTTGCGCCAATAGATGCCCCGATTCTGACGCGGCTAGCCCAGGGTCGGCTCGACCCAGAATCCAGAGCTATTACCGAGCCGGGCCACTAAAGTGCGCCAGGTTTGGGGTACTCCTCCGGGCGGCCGACGCTCGCAGTGCCGAGGTGACGCGTCTGGAAGCGCGAATCCTTTGTGACCTGTGTGATACTGGAGACGGCTCTGACACCATGTGCGACGAGCCTCGATGGTATTGCGCGACGTGACAGGTCGCGTCAGCAGGTGGACGCTGATCCTCCACCGCGACGAGCAGGGCTTCGTAAATGCAGCCCGGCGCTTGACCGCGGGAGGCTTGACTCACCACATCGGTTCCGTAAGCTTCCGCAGCCCGGCCATGCGCTGGCGCAGCGAATGAGAAAGTGCGCTTTATGCGCCACAGAGGAGTTTGATGCTCGACCCCGACGAGCCTAATCAGCAGACCCAAGAAACAACCCAAGAAGTCACCGTCCAGGCCCCGCAGCGCCGTCGGCGTGCCGCGAGCCGTCCAGCCGGACCGCCATCCTCCGCGCCAGATGCACCCCAGATCGAGCGCTTAGCGCAATCGTTGGGGGCAGCGAACGACGGCCTCGCGGACGAAGTGGCGCCTGCCGCCGAGAAGGCGGCTAAGAAAGCAACCGTCAAACGCGGGAGCAAGAAAGCCGTCAAGGAAACGCCGAGTGAGGCCGAGGTGCCCCTCAAGGCCACGCGGAAGCGGACCAGTAAAAAGGCTGTGGTCATGGCCGCTGAAGCGCCCTCGACTGAGGAGGCTGAGTCCCTTCGCACGGAGCCGGCCGAGCCGGCGCCCAACTCCGATGCTGACGTCGTATCCCGGACCGATGTGGTTGCCGACACCGTCGGCAAGGACGAGGTCGAATCCTCAGCCGCTCCGGCCGAGCATGCGCCGCCCGAGGCAACCGAGGAAATGCTAGAGACATCGGTGAAGGTGGGTGAGGCAACCGAGGAGGTGGCCGAAGCTACCCACGAGGCGATCGAGGCGACCGAGGCCGCTGCAGAGGCTGTTGAGGTCGCTACGGAGTCAGTCGAGCAGGCGGCCGAGGCCGTTGAGGCGGCCGAATTATCCGAAGACGTGGCGACCGAGGGCGAGGCGGCTGAGGGCACTCGCCGTCGACGTCGTCGAGGAGGTCGCCGCCGTCGTCGTACCGGAAGCGAAGAACCCGTTTCCACCCCGGCGGCATCGGAAGAGGTTCCTCAGCCCGAGGGAGACGAATCGGCAGAAGCCAATGGTGGCGACGAGATCAGTAGCGAGGGCTCACGCCGGCGCCGCCGCCGTCGCCGGCGGCGTGGGGAGGAAGCTACCTCGGCCCCCGACGACCCGACGGACGTCGTTGTGAGGGTCCGGGAGCCACGACAAGCGGGAAGTACCGATGTTGTCGGCATTGACGGATCAACCCGCATGGAAGCAAAGCGCCAACGGCGGCGGGAAGGTCGTGAGGCAGGTCGGCGTCGTCCACCCGTGCTGAGCGAGGCAGAGTTTCTCGCCAGGCGCGAATCCGTCGCGCGCAAGATGATCATCAGGCAGCGCGAGAATCTTTCGCAGATTGCCGTACTCGAGGACGACATTCTGGTCGAACACTATGTCGACCGGGAGTCCACGGGATCGTTGATCGGCAACGTCTACCTCGGTCGGGTTCAGAACGTGCTTCCCTCAATGGAGGCCGCCTTCGTCGACATCGGCCGAGGGCGCAATGGTGTGATCTACGCCGGAGAAGTTGATTGGGACTACTTCGGTGCCGAGGGGCAGAATCGCAAGGTTGAGAAGGTCCTTAAGTCCGGCCAGACGATCTTGGTTCAGGTAACCAAAGACCCGGTCGGGGCCAAGGGAGCTCGCCTCACCAACCACGTCTCGATACCGGGCCGCTACATCGTCTACGCGCCAGGTGGTCACCTTTCGGGGATCTCCCGCAAGCTGCCGGAGGGTGAGCGTCGGAGGCTGAAGGACATCCTCTCCGGCTTGGTTGGCGAGTCTGCCAGTGTGATCGTCCGTACAGCTGCCGAAGGGGCAACTGAAGACGAGCTGGTACGCGATGTGAACCGGCTGAAGGCGCAATGGGAGGACATCGAGCGAAAGATCGCCGCAGGCAATGCGCCGCAGCTGCTCTATTCCGAACCTGACCTGACCGTACGCATTGTCCGCGATCTGTTCACCGAAGACTTTTCGGAGTTGATCATCTCCGGAAACGGCGGAATGACCGATGCGTACGACTCAATAGAGGCCTATGTCTCACATGTCGCGCCACATCTGAAGGATCGGCTTCGTCGGTGGGAGGGTGATCATGATCTCTTTGCTGAATACCGACTGGATGAGCAAATCGCGAAAGCCCTAGAACGCAAGGTATTTCTGCCTTCCGGCGGCTCGTTGATCATCGACCGGACCGAGGCGATGACGGTGATCGACGTGAACACCGGCAAGTTCACCGGTACTGGCGGCAATCTCGAGTCGACGGTCACCAGCAACAACCTGGAGGCGGCCGAGGAGATCGTCCGACAGCTGCGGCTCCGCGACATCGGGGGCATCATCGTGATCGACTTCATCGACATGGTGCTGCCCAGCAACAGGGAGCTGCTGCTGCGGCGCCTCGTCGAATGCCTGGGGCGCGACCGGACTCGGCACCAGGTTGCCGAGATCACCAGCCTTGGCCTGGTGCAGATGACGCGCAAGCGGATCGGCACTGGGCTGCTGGAAGCATTTACCACCGAGTGTCCGCATTGCCATGGGCGCGGATATGAGCTGCACGACATGCCGGTCGAGTCACAAAGGCATGCCGATGGGGGAGCGCGGGATTCACGTTCCCCCGATCGCCGAGGCAACGCCGCCCGAGCTGCTTCCGAGAAGGCGCCGGATACTGCAATCTCAATCGAGCAGCTGGATGGAAACCCAGAAGTGGCAGTCCCTGAGGAACGTCCAGCGGCCCGTGGCCGGCGGGGCGGGCGCCGTCGTAGCGCAG